>JABDPP010000006.1 GCA_013042765.1 Litoreibacter sp. | reverse complement strand
CGATATGACGCGCGCCAACGTGGCGCGCCACGGCGGCGGCCATGATTCCGATCGGGCCAGCGCCCGTGATCAGCACGTCTTCGCCCACCAGATCGAAGCTCAGCGCGGTATGCACGGCATTGCCCAGCGGGTCGAGAATGGCGCCGATCTCGTCGTCGATCGCGTCGGGCAGGGGCACCACGTTGAAGGCGGGCAGGGCGAGGTATTCGGCGAAGGCGCCGGGCTCGTTCACGCCGATGCCGCGGGTTTCGGGATCGAGGTGGAACTTACCGGCGCGGCTTTGCCGGGAGGTGCGGCCGATCAGGTGGCCTTCGCCGGAGACCCGTTGCCCGATCTGCAGGTCATGCACGTCGCGGCCCAGATCGACGATCTCGCCGGCAAACTCGTGGCCTGTGATCAGTGGCACGGGCACGGTTCGCGCGGCCCAGTCATCCCAGTTCCAGATATGGATATCGGTGCCGCAGATGCCGGTCTTGTGGATCCGGATCAGCACCTCGTCGGGCTTGATCTCGGGCACCGGCACGCGCTGCATCTCCAGCCCCGGTCCGGGGGTGGATTTTACCAGAGCTTTCATTTCGTTGCTCATGACAGGGCTCCGTTTTCGCGCTGCTTGTCCAGCTAAGCGCCTTTTTCGGGGCGCGCATAGCTCAGAAACGACATGGGAGGGATGGATTGATGCGGCTGCCGTGCTTGGAGCGCAGACAAAAAAACGCGGCGCAGGAAGGCTGCGCCGCGATTTCGATCTTTCCAGAGGTGAAGAGATTACTCTTCGGACGCCTCTGCCTCGTCGCCTGCGGTCGGAACCTCGTCGGCTGCGACCTCTTCGCCTTCCTCCTCGTCGGATCCAGAGGATTTCAGGCTGGACGGTGCCTGCATGTTGGCAATCACGAAGTCACGGTCGATCGTGGGCTTCGCACCTTTGGGCAGGTTAACCATAGCGATGGTCGCAGTGTCGCCAACTTCCATCTCGGAGACATCAATGGTGATGCTCTCGGGGATATCACCGGCGGTGACGACCAGTTCCACCTCGGGGCGGACAACGGTCAGAACGCCGCCCTTTTTCAGGCCGGGTGCCTCGTCTTCGCCAACGAACTCAACCGGAATGAACAGGTTGATCTTCGTGGAGCGGTGCAGGCGCATGAAATCCACGTGGGTCGGCAGGTCCTTGACCACGTCACGCTGCACATTACGGCAGATCACGCGGACATCATCCTGACCTTCGACTTTCATGTTGAACAGCGTGGAGAGGAACCGGCCCTCTTTCAGCTTCTTGAACAACCTGTTGTAGGGGATATTGATCGGCAGCGGGTCTTCACCACCACCATAAACGATACCGGGCACTTTGCCTTCACGGCGTGCTGAACGAGCGGCCCCCTTGCCTGTCCCCGTCCGTGCCTCGGCGACAAGATCAGGAATCTCACCAGCCATTGCATTTCTCCAAATTGTAAATCGCGGCTGCCTCCAAGGGTGTCGGGCCGCATGAAGCCGTGCGTATAGGGCAGGTTGGGGGGATTGAAAAGGGGTTTTGTTGGTTTCGGGATTGTTTGGCCGCGCGGGCCTGCGTATCGAGGGATCCATGTCTGTCAGAAGCGCTCTCAGGATTTCCCACGCACCGGTCCCCGCCTTCATGACGCTGGGCCTGTTCTGGGGCAGTTTCGCGGCGCTGGCGCCCGTGCTCAAGGCGCAGATCGGGGCGGATGACGCCACTTACGGATTGCTGCTTCTGGGCACATCGCTGGGGCTTATCACGACCATGTTCGTGGCCCCCACCTTTGACCGACGCCTCGGGGCGCTGTCGATGCCGGTGGCCGGCTGCCTGCTGGCGCTGGCCTTCCTGACACCGGCGCTGGCGCAGACACCTTCCGCCTTCTTCGTGGCGATGGTCGCCGTCGGGCTCGGCTCAGGGCTGACGGATGTGGTGATGAATGCGCGGGTTTCCGAACTGGAGGCGCGGCACGGGCGGCCTTTGATGAACGCGAACCACGGGATGTTCTCGGCCGCCTACATGATCGGCGCGCTGGTCACGGGTTTTGCACGGGAGGCGGGCTTCGCCCCGGTCACGATTTTTGCCGGTTTCGGGCTGGTCGCGCTGTTTTTGAGCACACGCATGCGGATGGAGGTCAGCGTATCGCCGGCCAGCGAGGGCAGAGGGGCGCGGTTTCCTTACGGGATCGTCGCGCTTTGTGGTGGCGTGGTGCTTCTGGCTTTCATGGCGGAGGCGGCGGTGGAAAGCTGGTCGGCGCTGCACGTGGAGCGCACGCTGGGTGGGCGGGCGGCCGAAGGCGCGCTGGGACCCGCGATGCTGGGCCTCGCCATGGCGGTGGGACGGTTCTCGGGCCAGCAGCTGGCCGAACGGTTCAATGACCTCTCGGTGATCTTCTGGGCGACACTGCTGGCGGCTGCGGGGGCGCTGATCGCGGCGACCGCCGTGAACCCGCTGATGGCCTATCTGGGGTTTGGCACCGTCGGGCTGGGCGTGTCGGTGATCGGACCGCTGGGGTTGGCGCTGGTCGGGCGGATGGTGCCCGAAGAGGTCCGGCTGAAGGCCATCTCGCGCGCCGCCGTGATCGGGTTCACGGGTTTTTTCCTGGCACCGGCCAGCATGGGGCTGATCTCGCAGGTGGCCGGGCTGCGCGTGGCCTTTGCCTCAATCGCGTTTCTGGTGTTGATGCTATTGCCCCTGCTGGCGCTTTTGCGCAGGCAGGGGCGCTAGCTTACGCTTCCCAGCGGCCGGAAAAGCCTTCGGGGATCAGCAGGTTGTGGCGTCCGAGATTGGCCACGTTGTTCTCACCGCACAGGCCCATGGTCGTATCCAGCTCGCTGTGGATGACGCGCAGCGCTTCCTCGACACCCTTCTGGCCCATCGCGCCGAGCCCGTAAATATAGGCGCGCCCGATATGGGTGCCGTGCGCGCCCATGGCGAGGGCTTTCAGCACGTCCTGACCGGAGCGGATGCCGCTGTCGATATGCACCTCGATCTTGTCGCCGACCGCGTCGAGGATCTCCGGCAGCATGCGGATCGAGCTGAGCGCCCCGTCGAGCTGGCGTCCGCCGTGGTTGGAGACGATGATCGCATCGGCGCCGACATTGAGCGCCTTCTTGGCGTCCTCGGCATCGAGGATGCCCTTCAGGATCACCTTGCCGTCCCACATCTTGACCAGCTGCGCGATCCGGTCCCAGTCGAGCGCCTGATCGAACGCCTCGCCGATCCACGACGTCAGGGAGGACGGATCGGAGACGCCTTTCGCATGGCCCACGATATTTCCGAAGAAGCGGCGGTGCGTGCTGAGCATGCCCAGGCCCCAGTTGATCTTGGTGGCGAGGTTGGCCATGGATGTGACGGTCAGCTTGGGCGGGGCGGAGAGGCCGTTCTTGAGATCCTTGTGGCGCTGGCCCAGCAATTGCAGGTCGACGGTAATGACAAGCGCGGAGCAGTTCGCTGCCTTGGCCCGGTCGATCAGGCGCTGCATGAAGTCATCATCCTTCAGCGTGTAGACCTGAAACCAGAACGGTGCGCTGGTGTTGGAGGCGACATCCTCGATCGAGCAGATCGACATCGTTGAGAGGGTGTAGGGGATGCCGAATTTCTCTGCCGCCTTGGCCGCGAGGATCTCGCCATCGGCATGTTGCATGCCGGTCATGCCCACTGGTGCAAGTGCTACGGGCATGGCCACGTCCTGCCCGATCATCGTGCCCTTGGTGCTGCGGCCGGTCATGTCCCGCGCGATGCGCTGGCGAAGCCGGATCTGGTCGAAATCATCGGAGTTGTCGCGGAAGGTCTGTTCGGTCCAGCTGCCGGTTTCCACGTAATCGTAGAACATCTTCGGGGCGCGGCGCTTGTAGATGCGCTTGAGATCCTCGATCTCGGTAATGACGGGCATGGGGTGGCTCCTTCAGGCAGCTTTGGTCGGCGGCGCACTTCGGCGGTATTGGTAAAGTGATCTTACCAATGCTCTGAATTTTGGCAATGCGGCATTGTGGGATGGGCCGCGCCTGCGACAGGCAGGCCCCGAGCGGTTGATCAGGCGCGGTGCGCGCCCTCTGCCAGCGACTGAACGAAGCTCAGCACGTCCTCGGTGGAATGGCCCTCGGCGATCTTGTTGACGATGGCGGAGCCCACAACCGTGCCGTCTGCCACGCCGGCAATGTCTTGGGCGGCTTCGGGGGTCTTCACGCCAAAGCCCACGATGATCGGCAGGTCGGTATCGGCCTTGATCCGGGCCACTTCGGGGGCGACATCGGCGGCACTGGCTTCGGCCGCGCCGGTGATGCCTGTGATCGAGACATAGTAGAGAAAGCCTGAGGTGTTCTGCAGCACCGTCGGCAGGCGCTTGGCGTCCGTGGTGGGCGTGGCAAGCCGGATGAAGTTGAGGCCCGCGGCCTGCGCGGGGATGCACAGTTCGGCATCTTCTTCGGGCGGCAGGTCGACGATGATCAGCCCGTCGATCCCGACCTCCTTGGCGTCTTCGAGGAACCGGTCGACGCCGCGCGAATAGATCGGGTTGTAGTAGCCCATCATCACGATCGGGGTGGTGTCATCGAGGGCGCGGAACTCGCGCACCATCTGCAGGGTCTTCTCCAGCGTCTGGCCGGCGTCGAGCGCGCGCTGACCGGCGAGCTGGATCGTCGGGCCATCGGCCATCGGATCGGTGAAGGGCAGGCCCAGCTCGATGATGTCGACACCGGCGGCCGGCAGGCCCTTGAGGACCTCGAAGGATTTCTCGTAGGACGGATCGCCCGCCATTGTGTAGGTCACGAAGGCTTTCTTGCCCTCGGCTTTGAGCCGCGCGAATGTGTCGTCGATCCTGGTCATTGGCCATGCCCTCCGGCGATCTGTCTGAATCTGTCTGACGCGGTTTGCACCAAACCGGAGGGGAAAAGCAATGCCCCGCTTGACGCCATATCGCCCGACCCCCTACATGCGCTTCAAATCTGAGCACAAAGGATGCGATCATGGGTTTCAAAATGGGTATTGTGGGCTTGCCGAACGTGGGCAAATCGACCCTCTTCAACGCCTTGACCCGCACGGCGGCGGCGCAGGCGGCGAACTTCCCGTTCTGCACGATCGAGCCGAATGTGGGCGAGGTGGCGGTGCCCGATGCGCGGCTCGACAAGCTGGCGGCTATCGCGAAGTCCAAGCAGATCATCCCGGCGCGCATGACGTTCGTGGATATCGCGGGCCTCGTTAAGGGGGCTTCGAAAGGGGAGGGGCTGGGCAACCAGTTTCTGGCCAACATTCGCGAAACCGACGCGATTGCCCATGTGCTGCGCTGTTTTGAGGATGGCGACGTGACCCATGTGGACGGGCGCGTGGATCCGGTCGAGGATGCCGAGACGATCGAGACGGAGCTGATGCTGGCCGATATGGAATCGATCGAGAAGCGGCTTCAGAACATCGTGCGCAAGGTGCGTGGCGGCGACAAGGAAGCGGTTCAGCAGGAGCGTCTTCTGCGCGCCGCGATGGCGGTCCTCGAAGACGGCCGTCCGGCCCGCACGGTCGAGGTCGACGCGGAAGATGTGAAGGCGTGGAAGATGCTGCAGCTTCTGACGACCAAGCCGATCCTTTACGTGTGCAATGTCGACGAGGCCTCTGCCGCGACGGGCAACGCGTTTTCAGAGAAAGTCGCGGCGATGGCGGCCGAGCAGGGGGCGGCGAGCGTCGTGATCTCCGCCCAGATCGAAGAGGAGATAAGCCAGCTCGATGAGGACGAGGCGGCGATGTTCCTTGAGGAGATGGGGCTGGAGGAGGCCGGTCTGGACCGGCTGATCCGCGCGGGCTACGAGCTCTTGCATCTCGAGACCTATTTTACCGTCGGCCCCAAGGAAGCGCGGGCCTGGACGATCCGGGAGGGCACGCAGGCGCCGCAGGCCGCCGGCGTCATTCACGGCGATTTCGAGAAGGGCTTCATCCGCGCCGAGACCATCGCCTATGACGATTATATCGAACTGGGCGGCGAACAGCCGGCCAAGGAGGCGGGAAAGATGCGCGCGGAAGGCAAGGGCTACACCGTCAAGGACGGCGACGTGCTTCACTTCCTGTTCAACACGTGAGCTCAAGCAATAGGTAGCGGGGCTCGGCAGTTTGGGCTGCCCACAGCGACCCGATGTTTGGTTTCCGCAGGTCAGCCGGGGATCGAAAGGCTAGCGGCTATCGGCACTTCTACGTG
>JABDPP010000005.1 GCA_013042765.1 Litoreibacter sp. | reverse complement strand
GTGCGCTACACGGCCGGGCAAACACCGCTCGAGGACGCTTCCGTTCAAGAAGCGATCTCTCAGGCAGAGGCGCAGCTCAACGGCAATGGTCGCTTGTTGATCCGCAAATCGGGGACTGAGCCGCTGATCCGGGTCATGGCCGAGAGCGAAGACGAGCAGCTTCTCAACGCCGCGGTGGATGGCGTTGTGGAAGCGGTGAGTTCAGCGGTGACCGCCTGAGCCCTGCTGCCGGAACTAGCGGTAGATCTTGTTCAGCACCGGATTGGCCAGCAGCAAAAGCGTTGTCGCGGCCACGAGGTAGACCAGCCCGATCTGCGTTGATCTCGCCCGTGCGGCTTGGGGCGTCAATGTTCCGAGCGACACGAGGCTCGCCGCCAGCTTCGGATCCCAGCTGAGCGCCCGATGTGCCAGTATGATCTCCATATTCCACCGCGCCCGCCGTGTCGTCGGGAACATGAGCAGGGAATTCCCCATCAGAAACAGCGCGCCCATCAGCTGAGCGTTTTTGAGCCGCTCATCGATCGTGGGCCGGGTCAGACCGCCGAGAAGCCCGCCGAGGCCAACCCGGTTTTCATTGAATTGAGGGTGTTCGCCCGACAGCTTGATCCCCCACCAGTTGCCGCTGGCAAAAATGAGAAACCAGCTCACGAGAACCAGCCCGGTGGCGACGCGCAGTTTGATCGGAGCGAATTGGGCGAAACGTGGATCGTTGTCCTTGTTATCCTGCTCCTGGCTCGCAAGTGCCGAGGTTGGTCCTACGATCGGGGGGGCCGCAAGGCCGCTTGCGAGTAAGCCGGTGGTGACCTGTCGCCTATGCATTTCAAGAACCTCCATACCAGATACAGCCCGAGTATAGCATGAAAGGCCCCAATCACCGATTTCTACGATGCGGTGCGCAAGAGGTGGCTTGAATGCTCCGAAATTATCTTTTTACTTGAACATCTTTCGCAAGGCACGCGACTGACTTAGCCCAATGCCGCCAAGGATGATGGCCAGTGCAAGATAGAGCTGCGACGGCAGTTCCTCGCCCAAAAGCGTGATGCCGAGGATCACCGAGCAGACCGGCACGATATAGCTGACTAGGCTCATGAAAAGTGAACCTGCCGTTGTGATGATCCTCACCCGGATAACCGCGGCCAGTGCCGTTGGCAGCAGTGCTGCATAAATCAAGCCGGACAAGGGCAGGGCGGGCCAGTTTTGTGGGACGCCTTCAAGGATAAGTCCGATCGGAACCGTCGTAGCGGCCGCAACCGTCAGGGTTGCCGCTGCAAAGGCAATAGGCGGCATTTTGGGCGCGCGCCGGGTGATCACCGAGCCCACTGCATAGCATGCCGCCGCTCCGAGGCAGGCAAAGCGGCCGAAGCTCTCATTCGGATTGCCGGTGCTGTCCAACGCTCCGGGGCCGATCAGGATGACCAACCCGACAAAACCGATGCACATACCTGCGATGCGCCGGGGGCCGATCCCCTCTTCGGGCGAAAAAATTGCCACAAGCGGCAGGATCATCAGCGGCACGGCCCCCATCGCGACACCAGCAAAGGCCGAGGGGACATATTGCTGTCCCAGCGAAAGAAGTGAAAACGGCAGCGCAATCGCGCCGACCCCGAGGACCGCGCAATAGACCCAGGCCCGCGGGCTTGGAATGCGCGAAAGCCCCTGACCCATCAGCGATCCGATCCCGCAGAGTACGATGGCCCCCAGAAGCGTGCGGCCTGCGGCCACGGTCCATGGGCCGAACCCGTCCAGTGCCACGCGCACGCTCATGAAAGCGGCGCCCCAGACAAGGCCGAGAAAGACCAGCAACGCCCAGTTCAGCAGGCCGGGATTTTGGGGCGTGGGTTGCGACATGGTCGCACCCTTAGCCCATCGGACCGGTGGTGGCGATGGTAATCTCTGCGGAGGAAGATCTTGTGCGTCAGGTTACCTTCAGCCACAGTGATCCGCCATTTCCCGACGTGTTCAGTGGGAAGTCCGGACAAGCTTCGTCGATAGCCTTGGCATAGTCTTTCCACATGTAATAACTGGCAAAAATCGGATCCAGCTTGCCCGTCAGGAGCCAACCGATCAGCGCACCCTGTTCATTGAAACGATGGCTTTGCCACGGATCGCGATATCCGTATGGCAGGAAGATGTCGTGGAAATGGATGATCACACCCGGGCTGAGAACCGGAAGGATCCGGTTGAGGATGATATCGACGTCAAACCCCTGCTGCAGAATGTGGCTGCTGTCGACGAAAACCATATCGCCGGGATCAAGCTCGGCGAACAGGCCAACGTCGGAGAGGTCCAGCACCCGCCGCTTTTGCAGGACGGGCAGCTGCGCGAGCGATGTGCGCGGGGCCGGATCGATGCAGGTGATCCAGGTGTCCAGATCGTGGTCCTGAATGGCGCGGGCCATGAAATGGGTAGAATGGCCTGAGCCGATTTCGATCACGCGCCCCGGGCGCAGCTTTGTCATCGCGGTATAAAGAGCCGCGCCGTCGAGCCGTGAGAAGAACCGTGTATCCCAAGCCGGGAGGCCGGGATCCGCGGCGATGCGTTGGTAGTAATCGCTGTTGGCCCCCATTTCCCCTAGGAAATCGCGAAATCGCTCCAAGCGCGCCTCGAACAGGGCCATGACCTCTTCGTAGGGCTCCTGGTCCCAAGAGTTTGCGTCGAGGAAATCATAGGGCGTGAAGAAACCTTTGCGGCGCAGTCCAATGCTGGTGAGGATGAAATTTCCCCGCCGGCGGGTGTCTTTCGAAAGCATCATCTGTCCACCTCTGAATGGCCTTTATGGCCAGGCAGACTCTGCTGCAAACCGGTTAACAAGTTCTGAAGAGTGCTACGACGGTCGAGGGAAGTCAGTACTCGCAGGCGCGGAGGAGCGCGAAAACGCAAAACGGCCCACCCCTGCAAAAGGCGGGCCGCTTCGTTAAATATCCAAGTCTTTAGTTCTTTTCCTGGTCTACCAGCTTGCCGGCGGAAATCCACGGCATCATGCCGCGCAGGGTCTCGCCGGTGGCTTCGATCTGGTGCGCGTCGTTGATGCGGCGTGTGCCCTTGAAGAACGGCTGGCCAACCTGGTTTTCCGACATGAAATCACGCACGAACTTACCGGTCTGGATGTCGGTCAGGATACCTTTCATCCGCGCCTTGGTCTCGTCGTAGGGCAGGACCCGTGGACCGGAGACATATTCGCCATACTCGGCCGTGTTGGAGATCGAGTAGTTCATGTTCGCGATGCCGCCTTCGTAGATCAGGTCGACGATCAGTTTCACTTCATGCAGACACTCGAAATAGGCCATTTCCGGTGCGTAACCGGCTTCGACCAGCGTCTCAAAGCCCATCCGGATCAGCTCGACCAGGCCACCGCACAGAACGGCCTGCTCGCCGAAGAGGTCGGTTTCGCACTCTTCGCGGAAGTTGGTCTCGATGATACCGGAGCGGCCGCCACCGATGGCGGAGCAATAGCTAAGACCGATCTCAAGCGCACGGCCGGAAGCGTCGCTGTCAACGGCAACAAGGCAGGGCACGCCGCCGCCTTTGACAAACTCACCGCGCACGGTGTGGCCGGGGCCCTTGGGGGCCATCATGATGACGTCATCGCCGGGCTTCGGCTCGATCAGGCCGAAATGCACGTTCAGGCCGTGGGCAAACGCAATCGCGGCGCCTTCACGGATGTTGTCGTGGACGTATTTTTTGTAAGTCTCGGCCTGCAGTTCATCGGGCATGGTGAACATGATCAGGTCACACCAGGCTGCGGCTTCGGCGATGCCCATGACCTGAAGGCCTTCGGCTTCGGCTTTCTTGGCGGAGGCGGAGCCTTCGCGCAGCGCCACAACGAGGTTCTTGGCGCCGCTGTCGCGCAGGTTCAGCGCATGGGCGTGGCCTTGGGAGCCGTAACCCAGAATGGCGACTTTTTTGTCCTTGATCAGGTTCACATCGCAATCGCGATCGTAGTAAACGCGCATCGTGGCGTCCTTTCCTTGGTTGAATTCTGAGCGGATCATAGGGAATTCAAACGGGTTTATGAGAGGTGATATGGCAATAAAGCAGCCAAATATATCCTCTTGTATTCGCGAAATTATACTTTAATGAAAAAATCATGCTTGATGATGTCGATCACCGTCTTCTGCGCCTGCTGCAATCAGACCCCACCATTCCCGTGTCGGAGCTGGCGGAACGGTGCGCGATCCAACCTGCCACCGCATCGCGTCGCCTCGATAAGCTGACCAATAACGGGGTGCTCGTCGGCCAGCGCATGGTGATCGACTGGACAAAGCTCGGCTACGCGGTGGAGGTCAGCCTGCGGTTCACGCTCGACAAGACACAGCCCCGCGCGTTCGATGAGTTTCTGGCCGAAGCGCGCAAGGTTCCCGAGGTCATCGCCATTCAGACTTTCCTTGGGCGGGTCGATGTGCGCCTGTCGGTGATCGCGCGTGATATGCGCCATTACCAGGCGCTCTACCGTGACCGGATCCTGACGCTGCCCCATATCGCCGATATCGAGGCGCTGATGCATGTCGCCACGATCAAGGCCACGGAGACGCTGCCGATATGAGTGCCGGAAGTTTCAATGAACTGGACGAGACGGACCGCGAGATCGTCTGCGCGCTTGCCGCCGATGCCACAAGAAGCGCGGGCGCACTGGGGCGGGATCTGGGTTTGAGCCAGCCCGCCGCGTGGCGACGGATCCGGCGCCTGCACGAGAACGGCGTCTTCTCCGGGCGTCGTGTCGATCTGAATGCCGAGGCGTTGGGCTTCGGGGTCACGGTCTTTCTGGGCATAAAGCTCGCCAGCAAGGGACGGGTCAGCCTTGAGGACTTCGAGCGGGCTGTCACCGCGATCCCGGAGGTCCAGACGGTTCAGCACGTGTTGGGGCTCTATGATTACCGGCTGCGGGTCGTGGCGCGTGATCTCAGCGATTTCGAACGTGTGTTGCGGCGTCGGATCATGACCTTGCCAAGTGTCGGCAACGTCGAGGCGAATGTGCTCTTGAGCGAGGAGCGTCTGCCGGGACCGCTCGGCGCGCTCTAGGCGGACACGCCTTTCCCCGATCGCGGTGCGCTGTTTCCGAAGGGAAACCACATCAGGGTCTAAGTCCTTGTTTTCCTGTCTCTGTATACCAAGATAGACTTTGCGTTCCGGCCGAGGCCACCGTAGATCTGGAGTCAGACTTCAGGAGGAAGATCATGGCTGCACTTCTCGATACGGTTGACCCGGATGGGCTGATGGAATTCTCGGTCGTATTCACCGACCGTTCGCTCAACCACATGTCCAAGGCGTTCCAGCAGGTGATGACCGACATCTCCTCCATGCTCAAGGACGTCTACAATGCCGATAGCGTCGCGCTGGTTCCCGGCGGTGGCACCTTCGCGATGGAGGCGGTTGCCCGGCAGTTCGCCCGCAACAAGAAGGCGCTGGTGGTCCGCAATGGCTGGTTCTCCTACCGCTGGAGCCAGATTTTCGAAGCAGGCGGCCTGACATCTGAGGCCGTGGTGATGAAAGCCCGCCAGATCGGCAATGACACACGAGCCCCTTTTGCTCCCTGCCCGATCGAAGAAGTGACAGAACGGATCCGCGCAGAGCGGCCCGACGTGGTTTTCGCGCCGCACGTGGAGACGTCTGCCGGCGTAATTCTGCCCGATGACTACCTCAAGGCTTTATCGGCAGCGGCCCATGAAGTGGGCGCGCTGATGGTGCTGGATTGTATCGCCTCGGGTTGCGCTTGGGTCGATATGGCCGCGACTGGTGTAGATGTGCTGATCTCTGCCCCGCAAAAAGGCTGGTCCGCCCAGCCCTGTGCCGGGCTTGTGATGATGTCAGACCGGGCGCGTGCAAAGATCGAGGAGACGGCTTCCGACAGTTTTGCCATCGATCTGAAGAAATGGCTCAGCATCATGGAGACCTATGAGGCCGGTGGGCACGCTTATCATACGACGATGCCAACTGACGGGCTGCGGGCGTTCCGTGATACGATGATCGAGACCCGCGATTATGGTTTCGAGAAAATTCGCGACGCACAGTGGAAACTCGGCAATGACGTGCGGGCGATGCTGAAGGAAAAGGGCGTTCGTTCCGTCGCAGCGGAAGGATACGGGGCTCCGGGCGTTGTGGTCAGTTATACCGATGACGCGGAGATCCAGAACGGGTCCAAGTTCAGCGCGCTGGGCATGCAGATCGCCGCCGGTGTGCCGCTGGAGTGTGACGAGCCTGCTGATTTCCGCACCTTCCGGCTGGGGCTTTTCGGCCTCGACAAGCTCTACAACACGGACCGGACGCTGGCCGCGCTGAAATCGGTGGTCGACAAGGTTCTGTGAACCGGGCTGGCGCAGGCCGTCGCTAGCCTGTGGTGCCCATACCCAATTGCATCAGCCCTTTGCGGATGGGGGTCGTGTCATGCAGCAGCCCGATCCCGAGGCTCCGAAGGTATTTCACCGCCGCCTGATCCGACATCGACGTGCGGTTCAGCAGATCGATGCCCGCAACCCGTGCGCGCACCTGGATCCTGCGCTGGCGATCGAACTGGTCCAGCGCCGCGCTGCTGCCGAGGCCGTGCTGCTCCGAGAGATCCAGCAGGAGCGAGATATCGGCAAGGCTCATATTGAGCCCCTGCGCTCCGATCGGCGGGACCACGTGGGCCGCTTCGGCCACCAGTGCCATGCGCTGCGCCGAGAACCGGTTGGCCACCTGCGAGATGATCGGCCAAACCGTCCGACGCGTGGCCAGTTTCAGGTTCCCTAACAACCCACACGATCGCTCGGTCATTTCCTGTTCGAACGCGTCCGTGTCCAGTGCCGCGAGGCGCTGCGCCTCGCTGCCGGATTCCATCCAGACGATCGCGGAACTTGGCTGACCTTTGTAATCGGGCAGCGGAACGAGGGTAAACGGGCCGCCGGAGCGGTGGATCTCGGTCGAGATATTGCCATGCGGGATCTCATGGGTCACCGCGAAGGCCAGCGCCTTCTGTCCGTAGCGCCGCGTTGTCACGTCGATCCCGGCATCTTCGCGCAGGCGCGAACCCCGCCCGTCGGCGGCGATCACAAGCTGCGTGGACGCCTGACTGCCATCGCTGAGCCAGACTTTCGCGGCGGCGGTTCGGGCGAACATCCGTTTCGTGGCAACGCCGGGCCGGAAGTCGACATTGGGCAGCGCCTCGATCCGTTCCAGCATGTGCCGGCGCAAGAGCCAGTTTGGCAGGTTCCAGCCAAAGGGCATCTCGGAGACGTCCGCAGCATCAAATTCGCGCATCATGCGGGGCATCCTATCCGTGCCGCCGGCATCAATGATCCGCATGGTTTGCAGCGGTGTGGCGTGCTCTTCCAGCTGATGCCACAGTCCGGCGCGTTCCAGGACGGGGACCGAGGGTTGCAGCATTGCCGTGCTGCGCAGGTCGGCTCCGTCCGCATCGCGCTCCGTCACCGGAGGGGTCGGATCAACACAAAGCACGCTGTATCCGGCACTTCCGAACAGGCAGGCCGTGGTGAGGCCGGCAACGCCGCCACCCGATATGACTATGTCAAAACTCTCACTCATCGCTCAGAGATAGCCCCGCAGCTCAGGCCGGCAAAGCCTCATGCCAACACCTGCTTCAGAAAGTCGCTCAGGTCATCGGTATGGTGTTCGATATGCTCTTCGGGCTGCGGCTCGGGTGCGACATGGACTGTGCGCATCCCCATTGCGAAGGGGGCCGCGAGGTTGCGCGCGTCGTCCTCGAACATCGCACCGGTGCCCGGGTGGATCCCATCGGCGCCAAAAACCGTCTCAAACGCGGCCCGTTCGGGCTTCGGGCGGAACCCGGCATGCTCGACCCCGTAGACGGCATCGAACGCGTCGCTCAGCCCGCGCGATCTCAGCACGTTTTCGGCATATGGCCTGCTGCCGTTGGTGTAGACGATCTTGCGGCCGGGCAGGTCGGAGATCAGCGCATTGAGCTCTGCATCCGGGCTGAGCGCGTCAAAGGAGATGTCGTGTACATCTTCCAGATAGGCATCCGCATCGATCTTGTGCTCGGCCATCAGTCCCGCCAGCGTCGTTCCGAACTCATGCCAGTAATGCTTGCGCAGGTGATTGGCCCGCTCGCGGTCCACGTCCAGTGCATTCATCACCCAATCAGTCATGCGCTGCTCGATCTGGTCGAACAGCCGAACCTCGGGTGGGTAAAGCGTATTGTCGAGGTCAAACACCCAGTGCCTGACATGGGAAAACCGTGCTGCGATCATGCGGCTAAGCTAGTCGGCCTTGTACCGTCCGGAAAGGGCCCTGCGCGGAAAAGTCTCTGCAACAGGATTGTAAATGTTGCCTGACTGGCCCGGCTGTGAATAGTCTGGCGCTGTGCCGCAACAAAGATCGTGACCCACTGATGAGCCGAACTGCCCCCAACGACGCCTATGACCTCATTCTCAATGCCATCGATGTCGGCGTCTACAAGCCGGGAGATCGTCTGGTGGAAAGCGAACTGGCGGAGCGTTTCGGGGTGTCTCGCACGCCCATTCGCGAAGCACTGCAGCGTCTTGAGACCCAGTCCATGCTAACTCGCGACGGACGCAGCCTGATCGTGGCCTCGCTGAACCACAACCAGATGGCGGAGCTTTACTCGGTGCGCGCCGCGCTTGAAGGTTTGGCGGCTGAACTGGCCGCGCAGCATGCCGCGCCGGAGGAGATCAAGGTTCTCTTTGACATGGTCGAGGAGGACCGCGCCCTGCTCGACAAGCCTTCAGACCTGGCACAGGCAAACCGGCGGTTTCACCGCCAGATCCATCTCGCTTCCCACAACCGTTACCTCGTGCAGCAGCTCGATCTGGTCTACCGCTCGATGGCGCTTCTGGCGACCACGTCGCTCGCGGCGGCAGGGCGCGGTGAGATTGCACTGGAAGAGCATCTCAATATCGTGCGGGCGATCGAGGCCCGCGATGGGGACGCCGCTTCCCGGGCGCTGCGCGATCACCTGTCGATCGCGTTCGAAACGCGCCTGAAGATCGATGCCGCCAACATGAGCGCCGCCTAGCCGGGCGTTTCGCCGCTGCCGCCAAACATGCCATGCGGGGTCTTGTCCCAGTAAAACGGGATGAAGAGCAGTTCCAGAAGTCCTTTCAGCGCGGCCACGGTCGCGAAGATGAAATAGACTGGCATGGTCAGCAGCCAGAATGGATGTGGACGTTGATCGAGATCGCTGCGGGCCATCAGATAGATCGACATGGATATGCATTCCGACGCGATAAAAACGCTGCTCAACAGCCCGGTCCAACTCTTCCCGATCAGATCTGCGACAGGGTTTGGCAAGCCGGTCAGGTAGGCGATCAGGTTCCACCACAAAAGTGGCGCCAGAACGAAGGCCGCTACCGCGCCAAAGAGTACAATCTGAAGCCCGAGGAATTTCCGCACGCCCAGATCGCGCAACAATCGGCCGGGCGATCGCATGTGAACACGCCAGGTCACCGCAAATCCCTTGAGCCAGCGGGAACGCTGCCGGATCCACGGCCAGAGCCTGCTGTTGGCTTCTTCCAGCGTCACGGTCGGCATCATCTCGCAGCGGTACCCGTGTCGCGCCAACCGCATGCCCAGGTCAGCATCCTCGGTCACGTTATGCGCGTCCCACGCTCCCAGCTCGGTCAATGCTTCGCGACGAAAGAACAGCGTTGTTCCCCCGAGTGGCAAGGCGAGGCCAAGTTTCTGCAGACCCGGCATCATGACCCGGAACCAGCCGGCATACTCGAACGCAAAGCAGCGCGACAGCCAGTTTGTGTGGGTGTTGTAGAACCCCAGAATACCCTGAAGGCAGACAAGCTCCGGCCCTGCGGTCGCGAACCGGCGGGCGACCTGATGTAGCTGTCCGGGATCGGGAGCGTCCTCCGCATCATAGACACCAATGATGGTTCCGGTCGTGAAATCGAGCGCGTAGTTCATGGCCCTCGGCTTTGTCTTTAACGCGCCAAGCGGCACGCGAATAACGCGCATCCAGCCTGGCAGGGTATCGACGCGCAGGGCCTTGCGGGTGACCGCGTCATCGGCCTCGACCACAAGGCAGATTTCCAGCAGCGCGCGCGGATAGTTGATCTGTTCAAGCCTGCGGACAAGAGCACTTGCAATATCTTCTTCCCGGAAGAGCGGAACCAGTATCGAGATCTTGGGCAGGATGTCCGGCATGTCGGCGCGCGTTCGATGCTGAAACATGGTCGGGCTATTCTGTATGCGGCGGCGTCCCAATGCGATCAGCAGACAGGTTGCCTTGAGGCTGGTATTGAGTAGCAAAACAGCGAGGGCGACCCCGAAGAAAAACGTAAAGACCATCGCGGGCCACAAGACGAGACCCGCGAAAACCGCAAGGCAGAGCAGGGCGGTCAGGGCCCGCATCTTTGAGGTCGACCAGTTCCGGCAGGAATAGGCCTCCGGCGTCCGCTTTTCCGCCAGTTCGATCAGACGCGCGCCGTTTGCCTTATGGATTGCTTCATGCACGGCGTGCTGTTCCGCGAGGACGAACCTAACCTTTCCCAGCCCTGGCGGCAGTTTGCGTATAACCTGCACCTGACGGTCCATGTCGGTGATCGCCAGCACGAGAGCCCCGCCGCTCAGGCGCCAGGGCACAAACCCAAGATCGAGGCAATCGCGCGGATCCACCAACTCCATCAGGCGCTGATCGGCGGGCTCCTGTGCCAGATCAACAAAACGGCTGTCGCAATAGGTGGCGAGGGCGTGCATGAGGTCCTGCGGTGCGATCATGCCCCGCTCCAGCAGGATATCGGTCAACCTGACCGTCTCGTGGCACTGGAGACGCCGTGCCTCCGCCAGTTGCGCGGCTGAGATCGCGCGGCTCTCTACAAGAAAGCTGCCAAATGAGGGTTTCGGCGGCTCCTGAAGAGTCTCGGGAAGCTCAAAAGCCGAATGAATAAAACGGGTTACAGGTGCATTCATGAAACGGACCGACGAGATCAAATCTCCGGTCTGTCTGACCCATCAAGGTTAAGAGCGGGTTAATCCCGGTAAGGGCCGTACGTAGGCCCGTCTTTAGCCTCTGGCGTCCATCGCGGCGGCGAAGCGCTCGAACAGGTAGTAGCTGTCCTGCGGACCGGGGCTGGCCTCGGGGTGATACTGCACACTGAAAACCGGCTGGTCCTTGAGGCGGATGCCGCAATTGGAGCCGTCGAAGAGCGAGACATGGGTCTCCAGCACGTGATCGGGAAGGGTCTGGCTGTCGACGGTAAATCCGTGGTTCATGGATGTGATTTCGACCTTGCCGGTTTCCATGTCCTTGACGGGGTGGTTGGCGCCGTGGTGGCCGTGGTTCATCTTGATGGTCTTTGCGCCTAGGGCCAGCGCCAGCATCTGGTGGCCAAGACAAATACCGAAAACCGGAACATCCCGTTCCAGAACGCTCTGGATCATCGGGACCGCGTATTGTCCGGTGGCGGCCGGATCGCCGGGGCCATTCGACAGGAAGACCCCATCAGGCGACAGGGCCAGAACGTCCTCAGCAGTTGCGGTGGCGGGAAGAACGGTAACGTCGCAACCGGCAGAGGCCAGGCAACGCAGGATGTTGCGCTTGGCGCCAAAGTCAATCGCCACGACCTTGTGGCCGGGGGTCTCACGCTTGCTGTAGCCCTCAGGCCAGGCCCACCGCATCTCGTCCCAGCGGTAGGATTGCGCACAGGTCACGTCCTTGGCGAGATCAAGTCCCTCGAGACCCGCAAAACCGCGCGCGGCCGCGACCAGCTTTTCGAGGTCGAACTTTCCGTCCGGGTTATGCTCCAACGCCACATGTGGCGCGCCCTGTGCCCGGATCGCGCGAGTCAGCCGGCGCGTGTCGATCCCGCCGATTCCGATGCGGCCGCGCTTGGCCAGCCAGCTTGTCAGGTGCTCCTGCGCGCGCCAGTTCGACGGGTCTGTCGGATCCCATTTCACAACCATGCCTTCGGACACTGGTTCTGCCGTCTCGTCATCTTCGAGATTGACGCCCGTATTGCCGATATGGGGAAAGGTGAAGGTGACGACCTGCCCCGCATAAGAGGGATCTGTCATGATCTCCTGATATCCGGTCATCGCGGTGTTGAAGCAGAGCTCTGCCACGGTCGTCCCGGTTGCCCCGAAACCGTGACCGTAAAAAACGGTGCCATCTGCGAGAACAAGACATGCGGTGGGGGCAGCGGGCATGGGGCGACTCCGTCAGGGGCAGGGCAAAATCTGCGCATGTCTAAGGTCAGTGTTCGCGGGGGTCAACCGTCTAGGAGGCGGTTCTGGCATTCTGTTCATGGATCCCAGTTGGGTGTTGTCGCCCGGTCCGGATTTCTTTAAAAGCCTGAGGCTCAAAAGAATGCGGAGAGCAAGATGCCCACAGAGATGCGAAGCCAGATTTCGGATGCGCTGAAAACGGCCATGAAAGCCAAGGACACCGACCGCCTTGGAACTCTGCGGCTGATCAATGCCGCGATCAAGGATCAGGACATTGCCCTTCGCGCCGATGGCAAAACCGTTGGCGATGCCGAGATCCTCGCGATCCTTGGTAAGATGGTGAAGCAGCGACAGGAAAGTGCCCGTGCCTATGAAGAGGGTGGACGCCTCGAACTGGCGGAAAGCGAACTGGCAGAGATCAAGGTCATTGAGGACTTTCTGCCGGCGCAGCTTGATGAAGACGCTGTAGCAGCCGCAATTGATGCCGCGATCAAGGAGACAGGCGCAAGCACGATCCGGGACATGGGCAAGGTCATGGGCGTGCTGAAAGGAAAATATACCGGACAGATGGATTTCGGATCCGTCGGCCCAATGGTCAAAGCGCGGCTGGGTTAACCTACCCTGAACTCCTGGCCCGAAGGCCGCCCCTAAGCCAAGACTAGTATCGGTCTCAACTCTTGGGAACAGCCAGGAAACGCAATTCCTGGTCCAACTCTTCTTTCAGCGCCACGCGCTCTTGAGGGGTCAGGAACGCGCCAAGCTCGACCTCCCGGCTGCCGCCTTTGAGGGTCAGGT
>JABDPP010000003.1 GCA_013042765.1 Litoreibacter sp. | reverse complement strand
GGTTGCTCGACGAGGAACTCGATATGCTTCCTGAAGATGCGCCCCTGCCGGGAAAATCCGCGTTCAAGCTCTATGACACTTACGGCTTCCCCCTTGATCTGACGCAGGACGCGCTGAGGGAAAAAGGCCGTACGGTCGACACGGACGGGTTCGACACCGCAATGGAAGAACAGAAAGCCAAGGCCCGCGCCAGTTGGGCCGGGTCGGGCGAAGCAGCGGATGCGAGTGTCTGGTTCGACATTGCGGATGCATTCGGCGCTACCGATTTCCTTGGCTATGACACCGAGAACGCGGAGGGGCAGATCCTCGCGATTGTCCGCGATGGCGCGCGTGTCGAGGAGTTGGCGCCAGGGGAGACCGGCTGGGTGGTGCTGAACCAGACGCCGTTTTATGCCGAAAGTGGCGGTCAGGTGGCCGATCATGGCTACCTGCGCTTGCTGGAAAATGAAGACACCTATGCGACCTGCGCCGATGTGCAGAAGATGGGAGGCCGCTCGGTCTATGCCCACAAGATCACTGTGTCCGAGGAAGGACCCTTCAAAGTGGGCGACTCGGTGGCCCTGGAGGTGATGCATGAGCGTCGCAGCTCCATTCGCGCCAACCATTCGGCCACGCACCTGCTACACGAGGCCGTGCGCGGTGCACTTGGCGAGCATGTTGCGCAACGCGGGTCCCTGAATGCCGAAGACCGTCTGCGTTTCGATTTCAGTCATGGCAAGGCCCTGAGCCTCGATGAGCTGGCGCAGGTTGAAGTCGAAGTGAACACCTATATCCGCCAGAACGCGCCCGTGGAGACGCGGATCATGACGCCGGACGATGCCCGCGATATCGGTGCTCAGGCGCTCTTTGGCGAAAAATATGGCGACGAGGTGCGCGTGGTCTCCATGGGGCGGGCCAATACCGGCAAAGGCCTCGATGGAAACACGTACTCGATCGAACTTTGCGGCGGCACGCATGTGCGCCAGACCGGTGACATCGGAGTGTTCGTGGCCCTAGGCGATAGCGCCTCAAGCTCTGGCGTGCGGCGGATCGAAGCTCTGACAGGTGAGGCTGCCTTTACGTATCTGCGCGAGCAGGACCGCCGTCTTGCTGAGACAGCCCTTGCCCTGAAGGCCCGGCCTGAAGAGGTGGGCGAGCGTGTCCGGGGGCTTCTTGATGAACGGAAGGCGCTGCAGGCCGAGGTGGCACAGCTGCGCCGTGACCTTGCTATGGGTGGTACCGGCGGTGCTGTGAAAGACAAAGATATCAACGGTGTGGCGTTCTTTTCTCAGATTTTGTCCGGGGTCAGCGGCAAGGATCTCAAGGCGCTTGTGGACGAGCACAAGGCGCGGCTCGGCTCGGGCGCGGTGCTGTTGATCGCCGATACTGGCGGCAAAGCCGCGGTGACGGCAGGCGTGACCAAGGACCTTGTGGACCGGATCTCGGCTGTTGATCTGGTCAAGGCCGCAGTGGTTGAGCTTGGCGGCAAGGGCGGCGGTGGCCGGCCTGATATGGCGCAAGGTGGCGGCAAGGACGTGGCCGGGGCCGAAGCTGCAATTGAAGCGGCACAATCCGTGATCGGAGGTTGAATCATGAGTGCACTCTGGATTGCCCATGTGACCGTAACGGACCCCGATAACTACGGGAAATACGCGAAACTGGCGACCGGCGCGATCGCCGATCATGGTGGCGTGTTCATTGCCCGCAACGGGGCTTACGAGCAGCTTGAGGGGCGTGAGCGCGCCCGTAACGTCGTAGCTCGCTTTCCCAGCCTGCAGGCGGCGCATGATTGCTATTATTCAGACACTTATCAGGCGGCGTTGAAATATGCGGAAGGCGCGGCCGAGCGAGATCTGGTGATCGTCGAGGAGCTTGAGTGAGGCGCCGCCTTTGTTGGCCGCGCCTGCCTCCGGCGGGGATATTGTGCCAATAAGAAACCTATCCGCGCATGCGGGTGCCGTCCGTGTCGAAGAGCGGTTCGGTGATCAGCTTGGCGTCGCGGAGTGAGCCGAGGATTTCGATTTGAACGGTCAGGCCGGGTTGGGCGTGTTCGCGCGGGATCAGCGCTTGCGCGATTGATTTCTCCGCATAGTGCGAATAGCCGCCCGAGGTGCAGAAGCCTGCGACTTTGCCGTCGATGAAAACTGGCTCGTAGGCGGTGACATCGGCATCCAGCGCATCCACCTCAAAGGCGCAGAGCGTTCGGGGGGGTGGTGTTTCGCGTTCGGCCTCAGCCGCGGCGCGGCCGATGAAGTCGGTGTTCTTCTTGAAACTGATGAAGCGGTCCAAGCCAGTTTCCGCGGCGGTGTAGTCGGGTGAGAACTCGGACAACCAGGAGCCAAAGAACTTGTCGAGCCTGAGCGACATCATCGCCCGCATGCCAAAAGGCAGGAGGCCCAGGGGTCGGCCTGCGTCCCAAAGGATACGCCAGAGTGCCCGTTGGCTCATCGGGTCGGTGTAGATCTCATAACCCAGATCGCCGGTGTAGCTGATCCGTTGCACGATGCATTCTGCTTGTCCGATAGTCATCCGTCTCAGGTCCATGAACTTCATGCCGGAGATTTCCTGTCTGGTGCAGGCCTGAAGAAGGTCGCGGGCGCGCGGGCCTGCGATCTGGAATCCGGTCAGTTTATCGGAGATATTTTCGATGGTTGCGGTCGGATCTTCATGTTGGAGAAACCAGCGTTGGTGGTAGTCTTGCGCACCGTAGCTTGCCGTGAGGTGAAAGGTTTGCTCCGACAGGCAGGAGACCGTGAAATCGCCGATCAGCCGGCCTTTGGGCGAGAGCATCGGGGTGAGCGAGACGCGACCCGGGCGCGGGATATGGCCGGCCATAATACGGTCGAGCCAGGCGCGGGCGCCGGGCCCTGAGATGCGGAATTTTCCGAAATTATGAACCTCGTTGATTCCCACGGTTCCCCGCACGGCGCGGGTTTCACGGGCGGTAGCCTCCCATGCGTTAGAGCGGCGGAAGGATGGGGTCTCGACCCGGGGCTCGCCGTCGGAGGCGAAGTAATTGGGCACTTCGAGGCCGAACTGATGGCCCCAGAC
>JABDPP010000449.1 GCA_013042765.1 Litoreibacter sp. | reverse complement strand
ACCTGATGCCAGCCGTACGCGGAGAAAAGATGGACGCGCTCGCCATGACCGAACCCGGTGCCGGGTCAGATATTCGCGGCATGAAATGCGCCGCGATCCGCGACGGCGGCGACTGGATCGTGAACGGCACCAAGCATTTCATCAGTGGCGCCGAACACGCGGATTTCGTCATCGTGTTCATCGCCACCGGCGAGGACCAGACACCGAAGGGGCTCAAGAAACGGATCACCGCCTTTCTGGTCGATCGCGACACGCCGGGTTTCACGATCCGGGACGGTTACAAGTCGGTCTCGCATCGCGGTTACAAGAACATGATCCTCGACTTCGATGATTGCCGTCTGCCTGACGCACAGGTGCTGGGAGAAGTCGATGGTGGGTTCGAAGTGATGAACACATGGCTCTATGCGACTAGAATTACGGTTGCCGCCATGTCGGTGGGGCGCGCACGCAGGGCCTTCGATTACGCGTTAGGCTATTCGGCTGAACGCGAACAGTTCGGGCAGAAAATCGGGAAGTTTCAGGGGATCAGCTTCCAGCTGGCCGATATGATCACCGAGATTGACGCAGCCGACCTGCTGACTCTCGCGGCTGCGGACCGGCTCGACAAGGGGTTGCCATCGAACCGCGAGATTGCCTCTGCCAAGCTCTATGCGAGCGAAATGCTGGCGCGGATCACGGATGCCGCGATCCAGATTCATGGCGGAATGGGCCTGATGGACGATTACCCGCTGGAGCGTTTCTGGCGTGATGCGCGAGTCGAGCGGATCTGGGACGGCACATCGGAGATTCAGCGTCATATCATCAGTCGTGACCTGTTGCGGGCCATGGGTGCCTGACGCATGCCGGCCCAAGACAAAGCAGCATGACTGGACTGGAGCGCCTCCTGAATCCGCGTTCCATCGCCGTTGTCGGCGGCGGGCCCTGGTGTGAGGCGGTTATCGAGCAATCACGCCACTTCAATCCTGAAGCCAAGATCTACCCTGTCCATCCCAGTGCAACGAATCTTTGTGGTTTATGTGTCTATCCAAGCGTAAAACACCTTCCCGAGGCTCCGGACGCGACCTTTATCGGGATCAATCGAGACGCAACCATCGGTGTGGTTGAAAGATTGCGCAAACTGGGCGCTGGCGGTGCGGTTTGCTTTGCATCCGGTTTCGCTGAAATGAAAGAAGAGGACGAAACCGCCGACAACGCCCAGCACCGGCTTGTTCAGGCAGCAGGCGACATGCCGGTCCTTGGTCCGAATTGCTACGGGCTCATCAACGCGCTGGATGGCGCAGCGCTTTGGCCCGATCAGCACGGATGCACACGGGTCAAACGCGGCGTTGCGATCCTAACTCAGTCCTCGAACATCGCGATCAATCTCACGATGCAAAGGCGCGGGTTGCCGATTGCCTATATGATCACCTGCGGAAACCAGGCGCAGACCAGTCAGGCGAAACTGGCCATGGCGATGCTGAATGATCCCCGCGTCACGGCCATTGGCCTGCATATCGAAGGCTTCAGAGATATTCGCGAATGGGAAACTCTGGCGCGTGCTGCGCAAGAGAAAGGCATTCCTCTGGTGGCCCTGAAGGTTGGAAAGTCCCGACAGGCACGGGCAGCAACAATTTCACATACTGCGTCGCTTGCGGGGCGCGACGCCGGTGCCCAGGCGATTTTAACGCGGCTTGGGATTGCCCGTGTGCCAGACCTTCCCGCCTTCCTTGAAACTCTCAAGATGCTCCATGTCCTCGGATCTCCCTGTTCCAACAAGATCGCGGCGATCAGTTGTTCCGGTGGTGAGGCGTCTCTGGTCGCTGACATGGCGGCGGAGACTTCGCTTGAGTTCCCGACCTTGAGTGAGACCCAAAGGGCAGGGCTTCGTGACGCGCTCGGGCCGAAGGTAAAGCTTGCGAACCCGCTGGATTATCACACCTTCATCTGGCGCGACGAGAACCGAATGACCGCGGCTTGGTCGGCGATGGCGGATCCGGACATTGCTCTGACCTTGCTGATCATCGATTACCCGCGCTCTGACACCTGCGATCCGACCGACTGGACCTGTGCGACACGGGCTGCGCTGCGTTGCGTAAAAGAGAGCGGCATGCCGGTCGCCATCGTCGCAACTCTCCCCGAACTGATGCCGGAGGATGTCTGCGCTGAGTTGATGGAGGGGGGCGTGGTTCCGTTCAACGGGCTTCGGGAGGCGCTCTGTGCGATAGACGCAACAATATCGCAGGAAAATATCCGAATAGAGCCTGTTTTGAGTAGTAACCCGACGGGCGGCCCCATCCTGATCTCAGAGCATAGCGCGAAAGCGCGCCTCCGATCTGCAGGCCTGTCGGTGCCCGACGGAGTTTCGTGCAATGACGTTTCAGAGATCCCGGAAAAGACCAGGTCTTTGAACTTCCCGGTCGCCGTCAAAGTCCTCGGTCTGGCGCATAAATCCGACGCCGGCGGCGTGGCCTTGAACTGCACCACGCCAGAAGCCGCGCAAGAGGCGGCAAGCAAGATGCCCAAGGCCGAAGGATTTCTGATCGAAGAGATGATTCCGAAGGGTCAGGAGTTGCTGGTGGGGATCTTGAACGATCCTCCGCACGGCTTTCTCCTGACGCTAGGTGCGGGTGGGGTCCTGACCGAGCTTCTTTCCGATCAGGCGCATCTTCTGATCCCCGCATCGCGGGATCAGGTCAAGGCTGCGCTCGAGTCCCTGAAGGTGGGTCGCCTTTTGCAGGGATATCGAGGCGGCGAAGCCGCAGACATGGAAGCGATCCTGGGTACGATCGAGAAACTCCAGGACTACACGCTTGCAAATGCGGACCGTCTGTTTG
>JABDPP010000097.1 GCA_013042765.1 Litoreibacter sp. | reverse complement strand
GACAGCGGCCAGACCCGCGCCCATTCGCCCACGGCGTAGGAGAGCGCGGAGTCCGGCGCCACGAGATAAGTCACCAGAACGTAATCCATGTTGGAACGATGATTGATCACGAACACCACCGTGGCGTCCGGATCGATCCCGTTGAGCACCTCCGGATCGCGGTTGAGCATGCGCACCCGGTAGAGCGATTTTGCCAGCCAGCGCGCCAGCCGGATACCGAACGCAAAATAGAGCGTTGCACTGAAAGCGGGAACGATCTCACGCGCGTAGCGCTCTGCGGTTTCGAAGGCGACATTGTCGGGGACGCCCTCATTGTCCGCATGTTCGTTGACCGCGCGGATCACGTCCGGATCGTAGAGGATCTGCTGGATCATGTCATGGCGGCGCGCAAGCTTGAAGGGTTGGATGGGCCGCGTGAGCCGCTTGTTAAGACGGGCCACAACCCGTTCCGCTCGACGCCGGAAGAACCAACGCACGGAGGGGAACATCACCCGCTCCGCCGCCGAAATGACCGCGAAAAGCCCGATCAGAACAAGAACCCAGACGGGCAATTCAACCGTTTCCAACATGTGAAATACCGTGGCAGGGTTTTCGATCGCGGTAAATCCCGGCATGCCGCAATGCAGCGAATTGACAACGGCATAAAATTCCACGTATCACTTTACTGACGAAATAAAATTGCGCACACCGATTCACGAGGCGAGGCATGCCGCAGCTGCAAACAACTCCGCAAAAAGACCGCCCCTGGCTGTTCCGGACCTATGCGGGTCATTCCACCGCAAAGGCCTCGAACGCGCTCTATCGAGGCAATCTCGCCAAGGGACAGACGGGCCTCTCGGTCGCCTTCGACCTGCCCACCCAGACCGGCTATGACAGCGATCACGAACTGGCGCGCGGCGAGGTCGGCAAAGTTGGCGTGCCGGTGTCGCATCTGGGCGATATGCGGATGCTCTTCGACGACATTCCCCTGGACCGGATGAACACCTCCATGACGATCAACGCGACAGCACCTTGGTTGCTGGCGCTCTATATCGCCGTGGCGGAGGAACAAGGGGCGGATATCGCGGCTCTTCAGGGCACGGTTCAGAACGATATCATCAAGGAATACCTGTCGCGCGGCACATATATCTGCCCGCCCAAGCCTTCGCTTCGGATGATTACCGACGTGGCCGCCTATACGCGCGAACATCTGCCGAAATGGAACCCGATGAACGTGTGTTCCTATCACCTGCAGGAGGCAGGTGCGACGCCAGAGCAGGAGCTGGCTTTCGCATTGGCCACCGCCACCGCCGTGCTCGACGATCTGAAAGGCAAGGTCGCCGCCGAGCATTTCCCCGCCATGGTCGGGCGTATTTCCTTTTTCGTGAATGCCGGCATCCGGTTTGTCACCGAGATGTGCAAGATGCGGGCCTTCGTCGACCTCTGGGACGAGATCTGCCGCGAGCGCTACGGCGTCGAGGACCCGAAATACCGCAGGTTCCGCTATGGCGTTCAGGTCAATTCTCTCGGTCTGACCGAGCAGCAGCCCGAAAACAACGTCTACCGCATCCTGATCGAGATGCTGGCCGTGACCCTGTCGAAACGCGCCCGCGCCCGCGCGGTGCAGTTGCCGGCCTGGAATGAGGCGCTGGGATTGCCGCGCCCGTGGGACCAGCAATGGTCGCTGCGCATGCAGCAGATCATGGCTTTCGAGACCGACCTTCTGGAATATGAAGACCTGTTCGACGGCAACCCGGCGGTGGAGCGCAGGGTTGAAGCGCTCAAGGACGGCGCGCGGGCCGAACTGGCCCAGATCGACGCGATGGGTGGCGCCAACGAGGCCATCGAATACATGAAATCACGGCTGGTCGATGCCAATGCCGAGCGGATCGGCGGGATCGAGGCTGGCGAGACGACCGTGGTCGGCGTCAACAAGTACACGCAGGCCGAGGCGAGCCCCCTGACTGCAGGCGATGACGCGATCATGGTCGCCAACAAGGATGCGGAAGCCGATCAGTTGTCCCGCCTTGAAGCGTGGAAAGCGGGCCGCGATGCGGATGCTGTGAGCCAAACGCTGGAAGACCTGCAGAGCGCAGCCCGATCAGGGGTCAATATAATGCCCGCCTCGATCGCCGCCGCTAAGGCCGGCGTGACCACCGGCGAGTGGGGCGATACCATCCGGGCCGCCTTCGGCCAGTATCGTGGACCGACCGGCGTGTCGCGCAACCCCTCCAATCGGACCGAGGGACTGGAGGAGCTTCGCGCCCGTGTGGACGCGGTATCCGACAAGCTGGGCCGACGGCTGAAATTCCTCGTGGGCAAGCCCGGCCTCGATGGTCATTCGAACGGCGCCGAACAGATCGCGGCGCGCGCGCGGGACTGCGGTATGGATATCTCTTACGAGGGCATCCGTCTGACTCCAGATGATATCGTCGCGGCCGCTCTGGAGGAAGAGGCTCACGTGGTGGGGCTGTCGATCCTCTCGGGCTCCCATATCGAACTGATGGGGGACCTGATGGAGAAGATGCGCGCGGCAGGACTGGGACACATCCCGGTGGTGACCGGCGGCATCATTCCCGATGACGATGCCGACGCCTTGCGGGCGATGGGCGTGGCGAAGGTCTACACCCCTAAAGATTTCGAGCTGAACCGGATCATGGATGACCTGATCGAACTGGTCGATCCGCAGGACGTCGCGGCCCAGTAAACCTTCGAGATCAGGGCAGATAGACCTCGCGCACATAGACCGGCACATCGAGGATGGCGACAAGCTCCTGTGTGCCATCAAAGATCTTCGACATCTCCGGAATGGTGCTCGAGAACTCGAAATTGCCCCCCATGGGCTTGCCCACGGGCGCGCTCATGACCAGGTCGACCAGCTGGTTGTAGCGGTAAATGCGCGAGAACTCCGGATCGGTGTTCGAGAATGGCCGCGCTTCGTCGGAACTCCAGCCCCGCTTGCCCGAGGTGAAGTCCAGCGACAGGGACATGGCCCCGCCCCCGTCTGGCGCGATGGTCCACTCCTCCTTGCGCATCCTGCCGGCATTGGCGGGCCCGCTAACCGATGTGCTGCGCGCAATGTCGGACGCCACGGCGTTCTTGTAGGGATCGGGCGCGGCGTCCGTTGTGTAGATCCGGAAAACATAGAGGCGGACCGCGTCCCCGCCCTCCTGTTTGCCAAGCCCAACCACGGCCACCGCACGCATGTTGGCGGGATCGGCGGGTTTGCCTTCGGGATCAAGCTGAAGCGCCCGGTCGATGAACACCAGAAGGGCATTGGCCCCTTTCAGCGGGCCGCCCGGGAACGGGATCGAGGTCCACCCGTCGGGCATCATGGCCTGCGGACCTTCTGCATTGGCCTTGAACCCGACGAGAACGCGGCTGTCGACATTGGACCCAGCAAAGCTCTCAGCCCGCAGGCCCGACTGGCCGCCTACCCATGTGAACAGCACCAGAGCTGCAAGACTGAAAAATCGAAACACAACGCGTCCCATTAAAGACCTCCTTCAAATCACGGAAACACCCGGCCACGCCAACCACTTGGCCGCGTCTCAATCCCGACAAATCTACCAACGCAGCGGCGGCGCGATATGATTTGGGTCAATCCCCGGATCGCTCCGTATCTCGCCGGCCGCAATGTCGGGTTTTCCGATCGCGCGCCTCTGCTATAACCGGATTTGAACAGGGCTGAGCAGGAGTTCCCTCATGACCATTCATATAGGTGCGAAGCCCGGCGATATTGCCGAAACCGTTCTTATGCCCGGCGATCCCTATCGCGCCAGATGGGCGGCGGAGACCTTTCTGGAAGCACCGCGCCTCGTGAACGAAGTGCGTGGCATGCTGGGCTTTACCGGCATGTGGAAGGGTAATCCGGTGACGATCCATGGGTCGGGCATGGGAATGCCGTCGCTGTCGATCTACGCCAATGAACTGATCCGCGACTACTGAGACAATACCCTGATCCGGATCGGCTCCACCGGTGGCATGCAGCCTGACGTGGCCCTGCGGGACGTCATCCTTGCTATGACAGCCTCGACTCTGACCTCGCCCTCGAGCGGGATCTTCCGGGAACTGAACTTCGCGCCCTGCGCCGACTACGGATTACTCAGCGCGGCGGTAGAGGCGGCCCGGGCCAAATCCATCAAGACCCATGTGGGCGGCATTTATTCGTCGGACGTGTTCTATGACGAACGCCCTGACCTGAACGAGCAACTGACCCGCCACGGCATTTTGGGTGTGGAGATGGAAGCTGCTGAACTCTACACGCTCGCCGCGCGCTACGGGTGCCGCGCGCTTGCGGTTCTGACCGTCTCCGACCATCTGGGAACGGGCGAGGCCCTGCCCTCGGAGGATCGTGAAAAGAGCTTTGGTGACATGGTCGAGATCGCCCTGGAAGCCGCTTTCGCCTGATCAAGCTCGCTCAGGCACCGTGCGATCTGTCATATCCGTTCGGCTCGGGTTCCGCCCAAGCCTCCAGCACCTTTGGGTCAGACGCGAAGACATCGACCTGCAGCGGGAAGCAGGCCGCCTCATCGCTGGAATGCTCCGCCGAGCAATCGCCGCCGGGACAGGCGCTTAGGGCTCCCATGAGGTCAATTTCGGCAAAGAATTCGATATAATCGCCGGGGCGCACTGGGCTGGCCTTCATAAAATACTGACCGGTATCGCGGGTGAAGCCGGTGCACATGAAGACATTGAGCACGTCATGGATGTGCGGCTCGGACTCGGCGATGGAAAACCCGGTCTCACTGGCGAAGGCACGGGTGAGGTTCGAATGGCAGCAATGGTGATACTGCCCGCCGTTGAGCAGATTGTTGGTGTAGGGATCGCAGCGTGTGCCGATCACGTCATGGACCGAGCCCCCAAAGCCGTCGATCCCGTACCAGTTCAGCGTGTCCTCCACGATGGTCGCCATCGGGCGCAGGGTTGGAAAGCTCGACCACATCCGGTCGCCCACGGTCAGGTGGGTGCCGTGCAACGCGCGGGTTTTACCTGAGTAGAACCGCTCCGAAAGATCATTGGCGTTCCACAGGTTCAAATCGCCGACCTGTGGCCCTTCAACAGAGGTAATCCGGAAGAAATGTCCCGCAGGCACGCCGAAAGCCCTCGCTTCGCGTGGCGGCACCCTGACCTCGTCGACCTTACGACCGCCCTGTCGTGCCGCGCCATACAGCGCCAGATCCAGTTGCGGCAAAGTCTCGGTCGGATAACAGATGACGGGTTTGACGGCGCGTCGGATTTCGGCATCTTCGGGGATCATGGTCTGGCCTCGCATTCGGAAGTCTCTGAGCGGTCGGTCCCTTCTGCATACGATGCACGGCCCGTGGCGGGAAAGAAAAAAGCCGCGTCCTTTGGGAATGCGGCTTTGTCAGATCGCTGAAAGCTGGAGCCTCAGACGGTGCGCTCGACCATCATCTTCTTGATCTCGCCAATGGCCTTTGCCGGGTTCAGGCCCTTGGGGCAGGTCTTGGCGCAGTTCATGATCGTGTGGCAGCGGTAAAGCTTGAACGGATCCTGCAAATCATCCAGACGCTCACCCGTCGCCTCGTCCCGGCTGTCAATGATCCAGCGGTAGGCATGCAAAAGTGCGGCCGGGCCGAGATACCGGTCTCCGTTCCACCAGTAAGACGGACAGGAGGTGTAGCAGGATGCGCACATGACGCATTCATAGAGCCCGTCGAGTTTCTTGCGATCCTCGATCGACTGGCGCCATTCCTTCTGCGGGCGGTTGGTCTTGGTTTCCAGCCACGGCATGATCGAGGCGTGCTGGGCATAGAAATGCGTCAGGTCGGGGATAAGGTCCTTGATCACCGGCATATGCGGCAGCGGGTAGACCTTCACGTCGCCCTTGATCTCATCCATGCCGTAGATGCAGGCCAGCGTGTTGATCCCGTCGATATTCATCGCGCAGGAGCCACAGATGCCTTCACGGCACGAACGGCGGAAGGTGAGCGTCGGATCGATCTCGTTTTTGATCTTGATCAGCGCGTCGAGAACCATCGGGCCGCATTTGTCCATGTCGACGAAATAGGTATCGACCTGCGGGTTCTTCCCGTCATCTGGATTCCAACGGTAGATCTGGAACTTGCGGACATTCGTGGCCCCTTCGGGCTTGGGCCACGTCTTTCCGGTCATGATCTTCGAGTTCTTGGGCAGGGTCAGTTGTACCATCGTGTCCTCTTACGTCACGAACGGCGCAAGGCCGTCTTCGATCAGACATGTCAGTGTTTCAGGTCGGGTCGCGATCTCCAGCACCAGTTCGCCGTCCGTCGGGGTCATCCCGGTCACCGAGGCCCGTGCGAGGGTCACGATCTCGGAGGCACTGGCGTTGTTGATCACACAATCGGTCGCGGGCTCCAGCGGAACGCCCGGGAAGTTTCGTGCAATCACCGGGTTTACCGCGTCCTTGGCCTGTGCACGCGCAAGTTGATCGGCAACACCTCCCTCGGCACAGGCCGAGAGTGCGAGCGGTGCTGCGATCAGGCTGGCGGTCAGACGCATCAGTAAACCCGTGCCTTCGGTGCGATCTTTTTCAGGTCAATGCCACCATCATTGTGGCTGGTCAGCGGGTTCAGGTGCACACCGCGGTAATCCAGTTTCGCCTTGAGGCCCTTGAACCAGGTGAGCGAGTGCTTGCGCCAGTTCTCATCATCCCGATCCGGGTGATCTTCGTGCGCATGGGCACCGCGGCTTTCCTTACGCGCCTCAGCCGCCACGATCGTGGCCACCGCGTTGGGCATCAGGTTGGCAAGCTCCAGCGTCTCCATCAGGTCGGAGTTCCAGACCAACGAGCGGTCGGAGACCTCCAGATCGTCCATTTTGCTGGCCACGCCTTCCATCTTCTGGACGCCCTCGGCCAGGGTCTTGTCGGTGCGGAACACGGCTGCGTCCTGCTGCATCGTGCGCTGCATCTCGAGGCGCAGTTCCGCCGTCGGGGTATGCCCCTTGGCGTGGCGCAGCCCGTCGAACCGGTCGAGCGCTTCCTGCACGGAACGGTTGTCGATGGTCGGGTTCGGCGCATTCGGGTCCACGATCTGGCCCGCGCGGATCGCCGCGGCCCGTCCGAAGACCACGAGGTCGATCAGCGAGTTCGAACCCAGACGGTTGGCCCCGTGCACCGATGCACAGCCGGCCTCCCCGACAGCCATCAGGCCGGGCGCGACGCGATCCGGGTCGGATTTCGTCGGCGACAGAACCTCGCCCCAGTAATTCGTTGGAATACCGCCCATGTTGTAGTGCACAGTCGGAAGCACCGGGATCGGCTCCTTCGTCAGGTCAACACCAGCGAAGATGCGCGCACTTTCCGAGATGCCGGGCAAGCGTTCAGCCAGAGTCTCCGGCGGCAGGTGGTTGAGATGCAGGTGGATGTGGTCGCCATCCGCACCAACCCCGCGCCCTTCACGGATCTCGAGCGTCATGCAGCGCGACACCACGTCACGAGAGGCCAGATCCTTGTAGGTGGGCGCATAGCGTTCCATGAACCGCTCGCCTTCCGAATTGGTGAGGTAGCCACCCTCGCCACGGGCGCCTTCGGTGATCAGGCAGCCGGCGCCATAGATGCCGGTGGGGTGGAATTGCACGAACTCCATGTCCTGCAGGGGCAGACCCGCGCGTGCCACCATCCCGCCACCGTCACCCGTGCAGGTATGAGCGGAAGTTGCCGAGAAATAGGCGCGGCCGTAGCCGCCCGTCGCCAGCACGACCATCTTTGCCGAGAACAGATGCAGCGTGCCATCGTCGAGCTTCCAGCACATAACGCCGGTGCAAACGCCATCATCGGACATGATCAGGTCAATCGCGAAATACTCGATATAGAACTCGGCATTGTTCTTGAGCGACTGGCCATAGAGCGTGTGCAGGATCGCGTGGCCGGTCCGGTCGGCTGCGGCACAGGTCCGCTGCACCGGAGGGCCTTCGCCGAACTCGGTGGTGTGCCCGCCAAAGGGCCGCTGGTAGATCTTGCCCTCTTCGGTCCGCGAAAACGGCACGCCGTAATGCTCCAGCTCATAGACTGCCTTGGGTGCCTCGCGCGCCAGGTATTCCATGGCATCGGTGTCACCCAGCCAGTCCGAGCCCTTAACGGTGTCATACATATGCCACTGCCAGTTATCGGGGCCCATGTTGCTGAGGCTCGCGGCGATCCCGCCCTGCGCGGCAACCGTGTGGGAGCGGGTCGGGAAGACCTTGGTCACGCACGCCGTGCGCAGGCCCTGCTCGGCCATGCCCAGCGTGGCGCGCAGCCCGGCGCCGCCGGCCCCGACGACGACGACGTCGTATTCATGTGTTTCGTATTCGTAAGCAGCCATGCGTCTGTTGCTCCGCAGTGAGGTTAAAGCGCGATCCGGGCGATGGCGAAGAGCCCCGTGCCCGCCGCGGCGTAAGAAAGGCAAATCGTGGCGATGATCAGGACTTCGCGCATCATGCCCTGCACATAATCCTCGATCAGCACCTGCACCCCGTTTTTGAAGTGCATGAACCCGACGGCGATCGTCAGAGCGGCGACAATCGCGGGGAAGGGTTTGGCGAAATAGGCAACGACCTGATCATGCGGCTCACCCAGCATCGGCCCGAAAGTGAAGATGAAAAGCGGCACCAGGATGGCCAGCGCCACCGAGCTAACGATCATGTTCCAATGATGCTCGGTTCCCGATTTTGCGGACCCCAAGCCGATCGCGCGTTTTCTGTCAGTCAGATATGCCATCGCGCTGCTCCTCAAATCAAAATGACGGTGACGCCCGTCAGGACAAATGAACCGATCATGATGCCGTATGCGAGCATCTTGGCCTCATCCAACTCAAAGCCACGGCCCGTATCCCAGTAGAGATGCCGCAGCCCCGCCAGAAAATGATACCAGACCGCCCAGAGAGATCCGAACATCACCAGATCCCCGAACCACGATGTGATCACGCCATCGGCCACGGCGAAATATTCCGGACCGTAAGCCGCCGCCAGAAACCACCACACGACAAGGATGGCCGCGAGGATCAGGGCGTTGCCGGTAATCCGCGTGAAAATGGAGCTCACCGAGGTGAACTGAGGCCGGTAGATGGAGATGTGGGGGGAAAGCGGTCGGTTTCCCCGATTAACGTCAGCCATGGGACATCCTCGCTAAATGATCGCAGCGTATGCGAGACCTTATCTCATTGTTCGACCAAGTCACGCAGGATCGAAAGGATATTTTTCACAGACCCCGCGCATTTTGCCGCAAGTGCAGCATTTGTGATCACTCAGTATCCCGGTGTGATCACAAAAATAAATTCCGGGTTACAGACGGTCGAGTCTGGATCCGCCGCGGACTCACAGGGGCATCAAGGCCCAATAGTCGAGATCCAGAAGCACTTCCGGCAGGTATTTCCCGTCTTCCGCCCTCAGCGAGAACGATTCAGCGCCGGCTTTCTGTGCCACCAGACGCAACCGGATCGCGCCAATACCCGGCGCACTCGTCTCCGCGATATCGAGAACCTCCGACCACGCAGTCACGGTATCACCGGCGT
>JABDPP010000434.1 GCA_013042765.1 Litoreibacter sp. | reverse complement strand
TCCTGCCACGACAACCTTGCCACCATGAACGCCGGCGCCGGGCCCGAGGTCGACGACGTAGTCGGCGGCCAGGATCGCTTCCTCATCGTGTTCCACTACAATGACGGTGTTGCCGATATCGCGCAGGTGGGTGAGCGTGCCAAGCAACCGCTGGTTGTCGCGCTGATGCAGGCCGATCGAAGGTTCGTCAAGCACGTAGAGAACACCGGTCAGGCCTGAGCCGATCTGGCTGGCCAACCGGATCCGCTGGCTCTCGCCTCCCGACAGCGTTCCGGCATTGCGCGACAGGGTCAGGTATTCGAGACCGACATTGTTCAGGAAGCCGAGGCGTTCGCGGATCTCCTTTAGAATTGCGCGCGCAATCTCGTTCTTCTGAACTGACAAGGTGTCGGGGACGCTCTCGCACCAGTCGAACGCCTCGCGGATCGACATCTGCACCACCTGCCCCACATGCAGGCCGGCGATCTTCACAGCCAGCGCCTCGGGGCGCAGACGATAACCCTCGCAGGTGCCACAGGAGCGGTTGTTCTGGTAGCGCTCGAACTCCTCCCGGATCCAGTTGGAATCGGTCTCGCGGTACCGCCGCTCCATGTTCGGGATCACGCCTTCAAAACTACGGGTGACCTGATAGACACGTCCGCCTTCGTCGTAGCGGAACAGTATTTCGTCCTCGCCCGAACCATAGAGGAACACCTGCTTCACATGGGCAGGCAGATCTTTCCATGGCGTGTCGCGGTCAAATTCGTAATGCTTGGCGATCGCGTCGATCGTTTGCAGGAAGTAGGGTGACTTGCCCTTTCGCCACGGAGCCAGCGCCCCGTCATAGAGTCTCAGCGCTGCATCAGGCACCACGAGGCGTTCGTCAAAGAACAACTCAACGCCGAGACCGTCACAAGACGGGCAAGCACCAAAGGGTGCGTTGAATGAAAACAGGCGTGGCTCGATCTCGGGAATAGTAAAACCGGAAACCGGACATGCGAATTTCTCGGAAAAGGTGAAACGCTCCGGCTCCCCTTCCCGCGGCGCGGTTTCAAGGATCGCAATCCCATCAGCCAGATCGAGCGCGGTTCGGAAACTGTCGGCCAGCCGTGTCTCAAGCCCTTCGCGTACAACGATCCGGTCCACAACAACGTCGATGTCGTGGCGAAACTTCTTGTCCAGCGTGGGCGCATCCTCAAGTTCGTAGAACTGACCATCCACCTTGACGCGCTGGAAGCCCTGCTTAGCCAGCTCGGCGAATTCCTTGCGGTATTCGCCCTTCCGGTCCCGAATGATCGGGGCCAGCAGGTAGCCCCGCGTGCCCTCTTCCATCGCCATCACACGGTCAACCATGTCCTGCACCTGCTGCGCCTCGATCGGCAGACCGGTTGCAGGGCTGTAGGGCGTTCCGACACGCGCGAAGAGAAGCCGCATGTAGTCATAGATCTCGGTAACCGTACCGACCGTGGACCGTGGGTTCTTGGAGGTGGTTTTTTGCTCGATCGAGATGGCGGGCGACAGGCCGGAGATGTGATCCACATCCGGTTTTTCCATCATGTCGAGAAATTGCCGGGCGTAAGCGGAAAGCGATTCGACATAGCGGCGCTGCCCCTCGGCATAGACCGTGTCGAACGCGAGGCTGGACTTACCCGAGCCGGAAAGACCAGTGATCACAACGAGTTCGTCGCGCGGAATATCCACGTCGACGGACTTCAGATTGTGCTCACGAGCACCGCGCACCTCGATCTTTTTCAGCTCAGCCATGACACACCTAGAAAACCTATGCCGTAGACATAAGACACCAATACGCAGGTTCCAATTGAAAAATGGAACACATCAAGAACATTGAGCGGTTTTATGCGTTTCCTTCCGGACTTCCGGAATGCTGGCGATGCGAACCGGTCGGTCTTTTAGAAGTGGATCGCGCGATCGTAGGCGTCGAGCACCGATTCATGCATCATCTCGCTGAGCGTCGGATGCGGGAACACGGTGTTCATCAGGTCTTCTTCCGTCGTCTCGAGCTCGCGTCCAACCACATAACCCTGGATCAGTTCGGTGACTTCAGCCCCTACCATATGCGCGCCCAGAAGTTCGCCGGTCTTAGCATCGAAGACGGTCTTGATCATGCCCTCGGGCTCGCCAAGCGCAATGGCCTTGCCGTTGCCGATAAAGGGGAAGCGTCCAACTTTGATCTGGTGCCCGGCCTCCTTGGCCTTTGCTTCCGTCAGGCCGACGCTGGCAACCTGCGGGTGGCAATAGGTACAACCGGCGATGCTTTCAGGTTTAACGGGGTGAACGTTGTTCTTGCCCGAGATCAGCTCAGCCACCATCACGCCCTCGTGGGACGCTTTATGGGCCAGCCAAGGCGCCCCGGCGATATCGCCGATGGCATAGAGACCGTCGACCCCGGTGCGGCAGAACTGGTCCGTGACAACGTGCGTGCGGTCAATCTTCACGCCAAGCGCTTCGAGCCCCAGCCCCTCGGTATTGCCGACGATGCCCACGGCAGAAATCACGGTGTCGAACTCAACCTTATCGACCTTACCGCCGACCTCAATATGCGCCGTGACCTTACCTTTGGCGCGGTCAAGCTGCTTGACCATCGCCTTCTCCATGATCTTCATGCCCTGCTTTTCAAACTGCTTCTTCGCAAAGCCCGAAATCTCAGCATCTTCGACAGGCAGGATGCGGTCCATGACCTCGACCACGGTCGTGTCAGCACCCAGCGTGTTGTAGAAGCTGGCGAACTCGATCCCGATCGCGCCAGACCCGATGACGAGCAGTTTCTTCGGCATCCGTTTGGGCGTCAGCGCGTGGCGGTAGGTCCAGACCAGCTCACCGTCGGCTTTGAGACCCGGCAACTCTCGGGCCCGGG
>JABDPP010000433.1 GCA_013042765.1 Litoreibacter sp. | reverse complement strand
GAAGACGACAAAGAGGCTCAGGATCGGGAGCCAGACGCTCGGTTTTTTCAGATTCTCAATCATGACGTCCCTCTCCCTCAGGTCCAGTGCAGCCGGCGCTCAATGCGGCCGATCACGGAAACGATGGCAATGCCCAGAAGCGATAGCGGCAGGATTGCCGCAAATACGTAGTCAGTCTGGAACATCGAGCCGTAGGACTTGATCAACCCGCCAATCCCGCCGAGGCGCAGATAGGTTTCGGCCACTGCCATTCCGACAACGCCGCGCCCGGCAGCCAGCCGCAAGCCGGCCAAGAGCACCGGAAGCGCCGCGCGCACACGCACGCGGTAGAGTAACGGCAACTCGCCTTTGACCCCGAAGGACCTCGCCACGTCGACGAGCTCTTTGGGATCGTCACGCAAACCCGAGGCAACGCTGAACATGATCGGCACCACGGCTGCCAGAACAACGACAATCACACGGCCCGGAAAGCCGAAGCCGAACCAGACCAGAACGAGCGGCACCAACGCAATCGTAGGGGTCGCAAAAAGTGCGCTGAAATAAGGGTTTAGCATCCAGTAAGCGGTTCGTGAGCGCGCCACCAGCGCACCAAGAATAAAGCCAATGACCGTTGAAACAAAGAGACCAACAATCAAGAGCCAGATGCTCTCGGCCAGCGCGGCGAACAATTCACCACTAATGATCAGATCCCACAGCGCCACCATGATCTGGCTGACGGCCGGCAGAACCAGCTTCTTGCCGATGATATGAGCCGTAATCTCCCAGGCGGTGAGAAATATCGCCACGCCAATCAGCTGATCCCTGCGGACTTCGCGTTTGGTTCGTTTCTTCACGACTGTTCCTCCGCACGCTGCTGGACGAGATCGTTGCGCAGTTCGTGCCACAGATGAGCGCGTACCTCCGCAAAGTTCTTGTGCCCGCGCGCGTCGTATTCGAAGCGCGGATGCGGCAGGTCAACGGGAATGATCTCGCGCACTTTGCCCGGCCCGCGCGACATCAGCAGCACCCGGTCGGCCAGAAGCACAGCCTCGTCCAGATCGTGGGTGATGAAGATTACGGTCTTGCGTTCCTCTTCCCAGATCCGAAGCAGCTCTTCCTGCATCAATTCGCGCGTCTGCGCGTCGATGGCGCCAAAAGGCTCGTCCATGAGCAGAATATCGGCGCCGGTAGACAAGGCGCGCGCGAGGCCAACGCGCTGCTGCATGCCACCTGACAGCTGGTGCGGATAAGCATCAACGAACTTCTCGAGGCCGACCTGCTTGATATGCCGCATCGCGGTTTCGCGCGCTTGCTCGGCAGGGATCTTGCGCACCACCAGCGGGAAGATCACGTTGTCGATCACGGTCTTCCAAGGGAAAAGCCCGAATGTCTGGAAAACCATCGCACGCCCGATCCCGGGCTCGGTGACGGCCTCTCCGTTCACGATCACTTCGCCCGCGTCGGCCTCTGTGAGAGACGCGATGACACGAAGCAGAGTGGTCTTGCCGCAACCGCTAGGCCCGATGATCGTCAGGAATTCGCCCTGCCGGATCGACAAGTTGACGTCGTCGAGAGCCAGAACGGTATCGGCGCCACGGTCCTCTGACAGTTGGAAGGTTTTTCGGATCCCCTTCAGCTCGATCGCTGGGATGTCTAGCATTGTATCCTTCATCTTTCGTTCCTCTTTCTGGGTCATCGCAGTAGATCCGGCGATGAAACTCGCATGCCAATGGAGGCGTCTGCTTTAGCACGCCCCAATCGCGCAATCGCAATGCGGGCGCAAAAGGACCGCGCATCCATTTCTGGCAAAAAAATCAAATTATCAGAGTGCATTATGAGTCCCCGAACAATCGCGTGGAGACGGATTTGAGGTGTACGCCCATGGCGCGAAACGCGCCTTCGGGATCGTGCGCCGCGATCGCTTCCGCGATCGCCTCGTGTTCACCAAAACTGGAGTGCTGCTCCGGCGGACGGCTCGTGTCGCGCTCGACTGAGCCCCACGCCACCTCACGCTGAACACGGTTAAGACTGTCGAAAAGCGCGACCAGAAGCACGTTGTCGGATGCCTCAACCACGGCTCTGTGGAAGAGGTCGTCCTGGCGTTCATACTCGCTCCAGCTGACGGCGGCCTGCGCCCGCTCCATCGCAACGTTAATCTTCGCGATCGCCTCGCCAGATGCGTTCACGGCAGCCTCGCGCGCGATCGCCGGTTCAATGCAGAGCCGCGCTCGCATCATACGCACCGGGTTCATCTGATGAGCCAATTCCGAAAGCGCGTCTCCGGACCCGCCCATTCCGTGTGAAACGAAAGTCCCTTTGCCGACATGGCGCCAAATCACCCCGTCGCGCTCAAGATGCTCCAAGGCGCGACGCAGGGCGCTTCGCCCTACTCCGAGCAATTCGATCAGCTGACGCTCAGGCGGCAAACGGTCTCCCGGCATGTGCTTTCGATCGGCAATAAGTGCACGCAGACGCTCTACGGCATCTTCCTTCTCCGGCTGATCAATTCGGCTCAGCATGGGCTCTGGCATCCCCCCGTCAACGGATTGAAGCGTGCAATGCGCTCAATTCTCATAATCATCATGGACGATCAATTTCCAGATGTCACCCTTTTTCTGATTGATCTGGATTGGTTTTCGTATGACGAAATACCGTTTGTAATTAAAACAAGGTCTTGCGGCAATTTCGGAAGAGACGGCGAAGATTTTTTGGCGACCAATTTGGCGCACTTCGAGCGAAACGACGGCACTACCGCGCATTTCATTAAGACGGTGACACGCACGGAAACGTTGATCGCACGACAACT
>JABDPP010000432.1 GCA_013042765.1 Litoreibacter sp. | reverse complement strand
GCCTGCCCCTGATCATCCATGCCCGCGCGGCGGATGAAAACATGGCACGGATCCTAAGCGAGGAACATGCCAAGGGCGCCTATTCCTGCGTGATGCACTGCTTTTCCTCCGGCGCTGAGCTGGCCCGGGCCGCGCTGGACCTCGGCTTCTACCTGTCGATGTCGGGCATCTCGGCCTTCCCAAAATCGCAGGAGCTGCGCGATATCTTTGCCAGCGCCCCGGTTGACCGGATCCTGGTGGAGACAGACGCGCCCTACCTCGCGCCGCCGCCCTACCGCGGCAAGCGCAACGAGCCAGCCTACACCGCCCATACCGCCCGCGTTGGCGCCGAAGTTTTTGACATGGATTACGCCGATTTCGCCGCTCAGACGCAGGCTAACTTCGAACGTCTCTTTTCCAAGACAACCCGCTGGCAGCAGGCTGCCTGATGGCGCGGCTGCGGTTCACCATATTGGGCTGCGGCTCGTCGGGAGGCGTGCCCCGGCTCGGTGGGCATTGGGGGGATTGTGACCCGACCAATCCAAAGAACCGGCGACGCCGCTGCTCACTCCTGATCGAGCGGATCACCGATGAAGGCACGACCACCGTTCTGATCGACACCTCGCCGGACCTGCGCGACCAGCTTCTGGAGGCGAATGTCGGGCGCCTCGACGGCGTGGTCTACACCCATTCCCACGCGGATCATGTCCACGGGATCGATGACCTGCGAATGATCGTCTTCAACATGCGCGAGCGGATCAATATCTGGGCGGACGGGCCAACGCAGGACGCGCTGCTGTCGCGGTTCGGCTATGTCTTCGTGCAGCCCGAGGGCTCCCCCTACCCGCCCATCCTGACACTCAATATGCTGGATGGCCCGCTCGAGATCGACGGCCCCGGAGGCCCCATCACCCTGCAGCCCTTCCGGGCCAATCACGGCTCGATCGATGCGCTGGGCTTCCGGATCGGTGATCTCGCCTACCTCCCCGACGTGGCCGCGTTCTACGATGAGACCCACGCCGCGTTGCAGGACCTCGATTGCTTCATCATCGACGCGCTGCGCCGCACGCCACATCCCAGCCATTCGCATCTGGAAAATACGCTGGGCTGGATCGAGGAGCTGGCCCCGCGGCGCGCGATCATCACCAACATGCATATCGACATGGATTACGACACACTGGTGGAAGAGACAGCTGACAACATCATGCCCGCCCATGACGGCCTGACCGTCGAATACGAGATCTGAGTGGCCGCGCTTGTTCAGGTTGTCCTGCCGGTCTTTCTGGTAATCGGCTTTGGGTATCTTGCCGTAAAGCGAAACCTGTTTTCCGACAACAACGTCGACGCGTTGATGAGCTTCGCGCAGAATTTCGCGGTCCCCTGCCTGCTGTTTCGCGCCATCTCACAGCTTGATCTGAGCGTGCATTTCGACCTGACGCTCTACGTCGCCTTTTTCGGCCCCACCCTTGTCGGGTTTCTCATTGGCATCCTTGGGGCACGTCTCCTCTGCGGCCGGCCTTGGGAGGACAGCGTCGCGATTGGGTTTTGCTGCATGTTCACCAATGTGGTTCTGCTGGGTCTGCCAATCATGGAACGGGCGTATGGCCCCGAGTCCCTGGCACCCAATTACGCTCTGGTCGCGTTGAATGCACCGTTCTGCTACGCCGTCGGGATCACGACGATGGAGATTGTCCGCAGTCGCGGCAGAGGCGCGATGCGCAGCGCACGGGCGGTGTTCAATGGCGTGTTCCGGAACGCGCTGATAATCGGTATCATGCTGGGCTTTTTCGTGAACCTCACCGCCCTGCCGCTGCCCGGCGTTGTGACCGAGGCAATCGACCTGATGGTTCGCGCGGCGATCCCTGCGGCGATCTTCGGGCTGGGCGGTGTCTTGGCGCGCTACAAGATCGAGGGCGATGTGGGCCCGGTACTTCTGATCTGCGCGATCATGCTGGTGGTGCAGCCGGCGCTGACCTGGGGGATCAGCTACGAGCTGGGCCTCGCGCTCGAGCCGCTGCGCTCGGCTGTCGTGACGGCCGCAATGGCCCCGGGGGTCAATGCCTATGTCTTTGCAAACAACTACGGCGTGGCGAAACGGGTCGTGGCCTCGGGCGTTCTGATATCCACCGCCGGCGCGATCCTCACCAGTTGGGTCTGGCTCTCGCTCTTGCCCTGATCCTGCCCCCGCCGGGCCCGTGAACGGTCCCGATCGATCCGACTTACTGGGGCGTGATACCGCGCAGACGTTCCGAGCGGCGGCGCAGGATCTCCACCGTGGTCAGCAACATCACCGAGATGATCACGAGGATCGTGGCAACCGACAGGATCGCGGGGCTGATCTGCTCACGAATGCCGTTCCACATCTGGCGCGGGATGGTTTGCTGATCATGGGCCGCCACAAAGAGCACGACGACGACTTCGTCAAAGCTGGTCACGAAGGCAAAGAGTGCCCCGGAGATCACCCCCGGCAGGATCAGCGGCATGATAATCTTGAAGAAGATCGTCGTCGGCGGTGCGCCCAGGTTGGCCGCGGCCCGCGTCAGCGAGTGATCGAAGCCGACCAGCGTGGCAGTCACGGTGATGATTACGAACGGAATACCGAGCGTCGCGTGAGCCATGATCACGCCAAGATAGGAATTGGCCAGCCCGGTCATGGAGTAGAAGAAGAACAGGCCCGTGGCCGTGATGATGATCGGCACGATCATTGGCGAGATCAGAACCGCCATGATCACCCGGCGAAACGGCATTTCCGGACGGCTGAGACCAAGCGCCGCAACGGTACCCAGCACAGTTGCCAGCAGGGTCGAGAAAAAGCCGATGATGATCGAGTTCTTGGTCGCGTTGATCCAGGCCGCGTTGGCCCAGGCATCCGACCACCAGTTGCCGTCCCGGGCCACATCGGGTTCGGCCATGCCAAAGGTCAGAAGCAGGTCATACCACCGCATCGAATAGCCGGTCGGATCAAGGCTGAGCATCTTCTCGGTGAAGGTGAAATAGGGCTCCGCGTTGAAAGACAGCGGGATGATGATCAGGATCGGTGCGATCAGGAACAGGAAGATCAGCCCGCATATCACGAGATAGACGTAATGCCAGACCCTTTCGAGCGTGGAGGCGTGGGTGGGAAGTGCCATGGATCAGCGCCCTTTCCGAATACAGGAGCAGAGGATACGAAGCTCTTTGAACGTCATGGCTTATCCCAGCTTCAGGTTGTCGATGCCGATCAGGCGATCGTAGAGCCAATAAAGCACCAGCACACCGCCCAGAAGGATCGAGGCGAGTGCAGCTGCAAGGCTCCAGTTCAGCGATTTGGTCATGTGGAAGGCGATCAGGTTCGAAATCAGCTGGCCATCCGCGCCACCCACAAGGGCCGGCGTGATGTAGTAGCCGACGGCGAGGATGAAGACGAGCAGCGCCCCTGCCCCGATACCCGGCACGGTTTGCGGGAAGTAGATCCGCCGGAACGCGGTCCAGCTGGTCGCGCCCAAGCTGCGCGCCGCGCGCACATAGCTCGGATTGATCGGTCGCATGACCGAATAGAGCGGCAGCACCATGAAGGGCAGCAGGATATGGGTCATCGCGATGATCGTGCCGGTCTGGTTATACATCATCTGGATGCGGCTATCGTCAGCGATGATACCGCCGGAGACGAGCGCATCGTTGACGACCC
>JABDPP010000429.1 GCA_013042765.1 Litoreibacter sp. | reverse complement strand
CTTCGCCGACGCCAAGAGCGGCAAGGTCTACAAGAGCAAGGACGCGTACTCGCGACCTCAGCCGCACGCGTGCTTCATCAGCAGCATCAAGGACGACCTCGTCGGCGCGGGCGGCATCATGGACCTCTGGGTGCGCGAGGCGCGGCTGTTCAAATACGGCTCCGGCACCGGCACCAACTTCTCGTCACTGCGCGCCGATGGCGAGTCTCTCTCGGGCGGCGGTAAGTCCTCCGGCCTGATGGGCTTCCTGAAAATTGGCGACCGTGCAGCGGGGGCAATCAAGTCGGGCGGCACCACGCGCCGCGCGGCCAAGATGGTCATTGTTGACGCCGACCACCCCGATATCGAAGAATTCATCAACTGGAAGGTGCTCGAGGAGCAGAAAGTGGCCTCCATCGTGGCCGGCTCCAAGATGCACGAGCAGAAACTCAACGCGATCTTCGCCGCCATCAAGGGCTGGGACGGAAAGCTGGAAGACGCGGCCGACCCCAAGGTCAACCCGCAGCTGAAGGACGCGATCCGCGAGGCCAAGACCGTCGCGATCCCCGAAACCTACGTCAAGCGCGTGCTGGACTATGCCAAGCAGGGCTATGAGAGTATCGAGTTCCCGACTTATGACACCGACTGGGACAGCGAAGCCTACAACTCGGTCTCCGGCCAGAACTCCAACAACTCCATCCGTGTCACCGACGCCTTCCTGAAGGCGGTCGAGGAAGACGGCGACTGGGACCTGATCAACCGCAAGGACGGCAAGCTCGCCAAGACCGTGAAAGCCCGCGATCTGTGGGAGCAGGTTGGCCACGCCGCCTGGGCCTGTGCCGATCCCGGCATCCAGTATCACGACACGGTCAACGCCTGGCACACCTGCCCGGAAGACGGTGAGATTCGCGGCTCAAACCCTTGTTCCGAATACATGTTCCTCGATGACACGGCCTGTAACCTGGCCTCGATGAACCTGCTGACCTACTACACGGACAACAAGTTCGACGCGGAACTTTACATGCACGCAACGCGGCTGTGGACCCTGACGCTGGAAATCTCCGTGATGATGGCGCAGTTCCCGTCACCGGCAATCGCGCAGCGTTCCTACGATTTCCGCACCCTGGGCCTCGGCTACGCCAATATCGGCGGTCTGCTGATGAACATGGGTCTGGGCTATGACAGCGCTGAAGGCCGCGCCCTGTGTGGTGCACTGACCGCGCTGATGACAGGTGTGAGCTACGCGACCTCGGCAGAGATCGCCAAGGAACTGGGTCCGTTCCCAGGCTACGCGAAAAATGCCGACCACATGCTGCGCGTGATCCGCAACCACCGCAATGCGGCTCATGGCAACGCCGAGGGCTACGAGGCGCTCGATGTCACGCCGCTGCCACTTGATCACGCATCCTGCCCCGATCAGGACCTGATCGGACTGGCCTCCAAGGCCTGGGACGACGCATTGGAGCTGGGCGAAAAGCACGGCTACCGCAACGCACAAGCGACCGTTATCGCGCCCACCGGCACGATCGGTCTGGTTATGGACTGCGACACCACGGGCATCGAACCTGACTTCGCGCTCGTGAAGTTCAAAAAACTGGCAGGGGGCGGTTACTTCAAGATCATCAACCGCTCCGTACCGGCGGCGCTGGAGGCGATCGGCTACTCCTCCTCCCAAGTAGAAGAAATCGTCTCCTACGCTGTCGGCCACGCGACGCTGGGGAATGCGCCGGGGATCAATCACACGTCTCTGGTGGGCCACGGGTTCGGCGAAGCCGAGCTTGCCAAGATCGAGGCGGCGCTTCCCAGCGCATTCGACATCCGGTTCGTGTTCAATCAGTGGACGCTTGGCGAGGAATTCTGCACCGGTACCCTGGGCATTCCTGCAGCCAAGCTCAACGATCCGAGCTTTGACATGCTGCGCCACCTCGGCTTTAGCAAGGCTCAGATCGAAGCCGCCAACGACCATGTCTGCGGAACCATGACGCTGGAAGGGGCGCCGCACCTGAGCGAAGACCACTACCACATCTTCGACTGCGCCAACCCCTGTGGAAAAAAAGGCAAGCGTTTCCTGAGTGTTGACAGCCATATCTACATGATGGCCGCCGCCCAGAGCTTCATTTCCGGCGCGATCTCCAAGACGATCAACATGCCAAATGACGCAACCATCGAGGATTGTCAGAAAGCCTATGAGCTGAGCTGGAGCCTCGGCGTGAAAGCCAACGCGCTTTACCGCGACGGATCGAAACTCAGCCAGCCGCTCGCCGCTGCCCTTGTCGAGGATGACGAGGACGCCGCCGAGACGCTCGAGAGCGGAACGCCGCAGGAGAAAGCGACAGTTCTGGCCGAGAAGATTATCGAGAAGGTCGTGGTCAAGGAGATCATCAAATCGCACCGCGAGAAGATGCCCGAGCGCCGCAAAGGCTACACCCAGAAAGCCATCGTCGGCGGCCATAAGGTCTACCTGCGCACCGGCGAATACGAAGACGGCAATCTGGGCGAGATCTTCATCGACATGCACAAGGAGGGCGCTGGCTTCCGGGCGATGATGAACAACTTCGCGATCGCTGTCTCGGTGGGCCTGCAATATGGCGTGCCGCTGGAGGAGTTCGTGGACGCCTTCACCTTCACCAAGTTCGAGCCGGCCGGCATGGTTCAGGGCAATGACAGCATCAAGAATGCGACCTCGATCCTGGACTACATCTTCCGTGAGTTGGCGGTGTCCTATCTCGACCGGACCGATCTGGCCCATGTGAAGCCCACCGGCGAGACCTTCGACGACATTGGTCGCGGCGAAGAGGAAGGCGTGCGCAACTTCGACGACGTCTCCGAGACCGCAGCCTCCAAGTCGCTGGAAGTGCTCAAGCAGATCAGTTCCACCGGCTACCTGCGCAAGCGCGTACCACAGGAACTGCACGTCCTGCAGGGCGGCGCGACCGGCACAACGGGTGATCTCGGGCTGAACGGGGCCGACGGGTCGGTGGCGGTGCAGAGCCTTGCCTCCGAAGTGGCGGTCAGCACCACCACGACGGCTGTGGCCAGCGGTACGGTTTCACTGAGCGCCCGCGACAAGGCCAAGATGCAGGGCTACGAGGGCGATCCTTGCGGCGAGTGCGGAAACTACACGCTAGTGCGCAACGGCACCTGCATGAAATGCAATACCTGTGGCGGCACCTCGGGGTGTAGTTAAGGGGGTAGGCACGTCCCTCCGGGGACGTGCCGACGACATAAGGGCAGAGCGATCTGCCAAGAGTTCTGGGGCGGGTGCGCTCGCCCCCGACACGGATCAGGCCGCAGGCAGAAAACACGGGCGGTACCAATATGAGCCTGATCAGTGAGACTGGGGAACCTTTCAAGGTTCCCCTTTTTCTTTTTGAAGCGGCGAGAAGCGCCTCTCACACTAGGCTGAACTCTCCGATTTTGCGTGTTTCGAGGCGGATCTCAGGAGTAATGAATGCTCTGGAAATACCCTTCCTTCTCGATCATAAGGTAGGCAAAGGAGAGGTGGTTTCATGGCCAGGCTAAAAAACAAGGCGGCACGAGAAGCGTGGGTTGGCAAGACTCTGGAGGCTCTCCCGGCCGGTACGTCTCTGCTTGATGTCGGCGCTGGTGAATGCGCTTAAAAGAAGCACTGCGGGCACCTTGATTATCTTGCGCAGGACATCGCCGAATACGACGGGCAGGGGGATGGCGCGGGTCTGCAGACAAAGACCTGGGACACCTCGGAGCTCGACTTCATTTGTGACCTCTACGACATTCCGGAAGACCGACAGTTCGATACGGTCTTCTGCTCGGAAGTGTTGGAACATTGCGTGGACCCTGTGCGCGCGGTGGAAAAGATCGCGCGGCTTATCAAGCCAGGCGGACGCATGATCCTGACCGCGCCGTTCAACTCGCTGACCCATTTCGCGCCATATCACTACGCAACCGGGTTTTCGCGCTACTTCTATGAATACCACCTGGATCGGCTCGGGTTCGAGATCGAAGAACTCACAGCGAATGGCGGCTTCTTTGACTTCATGGATCAGGAAATCGGGCGCATGGCACGAGTGCGGCGGATCTACAAAGCTGGCTGGCGGGGACCTCTTACGGTGATTTTCTCGCAGCTTTTCAGGCTCAATGCTCGCTGGCTGGCAGAGCAGGACGGTCCCCGGATGAACCGCCGCTCATCTGAGCTGCAATGCCTGGGGTGGTTCGTTGTCGCCCGGAAAGCGGCCTGAAATCTGTCTCTGTCTGATTTCGCCGCCGCAAGAGTAGTGTTTGACCTTCCTCTGACCCTCAACCCTCCGGCTTGTCCCGCCGCATCGCCACCAGCCGCTCTTTGAATTCCGCGGCGCGGGCGTCGCCGGTGTCCAGCGCGAAGATATAGGCGTGGGTCAGGTAGAAGCCCTTGGCCTCTGCGCTGGCGGCCACGTCCGCGGCTTCCGCGTAGAGCGTGACCAGCGCCGGTTTGTCGTCTCGCGCATGGGCTGCCAGCAATCGCGCATCAAGGTCGTCCGAGCCGTTCACTCGGCCGCTCGGGCTTGCCTGTGCGCGATCACCTGCTCGGCCACCCAGGCATGGAAGCAATGGGTGGGCCCGTCCATCGCAGGCGAGAAACGCCCGCCGTCAAAACCCGGCGCATAGCGCCCTTTGTGCATTCCCTCGACCACGCCCACATCTTCACGAAACACGGTCTTCCATTGCTCGGAATTGCGCGCGCGCAAGGCGTCATCCGTCTCAGGGGTGGCGTAGAAAATGTGAATGTGCTCGACCGTGCGGTCCACGGCCTTGGGCTCAAGGATGATTGCGAAGGTGTGGTCGCGCTGACAGCCCAGAAGCACATTGGGATAGACGACCGTATATTCCCCGCCTTCATTCCAGAACGCGCCCAGACCGGGAAAATCGGGGAAAGTTTTGCCATCCTCGCCCACCAGTTGCCGGTAAACCACCGTGCCCTGACCGGAATACCGGCCCGGCTCCTCGATATGGTAGTGATCCTCAAGCCGCGAATAGCTGTTCAGGCCGGGATGCACCCAGGGCAGGTGATAGCTCTCGCAGTAATTCTCCACCGCAAGCTTCCAGTTGCTGTTGAGATCCAGCGTGAAGGTGCTGTCCGCGCCGCCATGGTAGAACGGCAGGTCGAACTCGGCCCAGCGGGTGATCAGGTCGGCATGCACCTCTTCGAACGGGGCTGCGGTGCCGGAGATGTTGATGAAAACGACCCCAAACCAGATATGCGAGCGCACTTCGATCAGGCCCAGTTCGCTGCGGTCGATATCGGCATGGGTGTTCATGCCCGGACCGCCGACATGGGGCGTGGCCACCAGCTTGCCCTGAGTGGAGTAGCACCAGGAATGATAGGGGCAACGGATTGCGCCCTCGATCTTGCGTGGCGCATCGACAAGGATCATCCCGCGATGCCGGCACGTGTTCTGGAACACCCGCACCACGCCGTCGCGGTCGCGGATCAGCAACAGTGGCAGCCCGAGAAACTCGACCGGCTTGGCATCCCCCGGCTCCGGCACATCCGCCGTGACCGCAAGGCCCGCCCAGTTCGCCATCAGGATCGCGTCGCGCTCTTCGGCGAACACGTCTGGGTCTACGTAATGGGCATTGGGCAGGCCACGGGCCTGTTCCACAGGACGGGTCACGTAAGACAGATCGGATGTCATGATGCGGTCTCCTCACTCAAACGGGCATCGTTCAATCGAGCCAAGTTTTCCAGATTCGAACCTGTCGGTCATGTATCACCGCGACATGGCTTGTCTCACCGCGACCTGATCCGGAGATCCGCAATGTGCCGGAAACGGGCAGGGGGCCGGCGATTTCGCTTAAGTGAGTCGCCCGCTGGCGGAAATCCCCCTCGGTCGGAACTTGCCGGTTTCAGCTCGCGCCATGGGTCATTGCCCGCCGAGACGGGATTCAGGGCGTAAGCCGCCTCTTTTTCAGCAATCCGCTGCTGCCGAAAACGCCGGAATTGAGCAAGACCCGGCGGGTTTCTCCCGATCCTGCGCCAATCCCTGACATGGCACGCACGAGCAGGGCATGACTGTATCAGGGCTCCGATACGGGGTCCGGTACCGCAACTCAAAAAGAGGCTAAAACCATGAAAACAGGAATACTTGCAACGACTTGCGCCCTTCTCGCAACGGCATCTTTCGCCGCCACCACGGACGCGATCGATACCGATGGCGACGGGGTCGTATCCTTCGTCGAGATGTCGGCGGCCTATCCTGACCTGACCGAAGACATCTTCAACGCGGTCGATACAAATGGCGATGGCGTGGTGGATGCCGAGGAACTGGCTGCCGGCGAACAAGGCGGCCTCGTGCCTGCGAAAAGCGGCTGATAGTGCCGCAGAGGCGTCCCGGGGCCTAGCCCGGGCTCTGGGGCGCCTCACTTTCCTGGGTGTTTATCCGCGCGCGAGCGCTGCGACACCTGTGCGGGCCACTTCCAGCAGGCCCAGCGGACGCATCAGATCGGCGAAGGCATCGATCTTCTCTGAGGTGCCCGTCATCTCGAAGACAAAGCTCTTCAGCGTGGAATCAACGACATTGGCGCGGAAGATCTCGGCCAGCCGCAGCGCCTCGATGCGTTTGTCCCCACTGCCAGCCACCTTGAAGAGGGCAAGCTCACGCTCGACGCTGGGGCCTTCCTCGGTCAAATCGTGCACGTCGTGCACCGGAACCATGCGTCCCAGCTGCGCCTTTATCTGGGTGATGACCGCAGGCGTGCCCGTCGTGACCACCGTGATGCGCGAGCGGTGGCCCTCATGGTCGACCTCCGCCACGGTCAGGCTTTCGATATTGTAGCCACGGCCCGAGAAAAGCCCGATCACGCGGGCCAGCACGCCGGCCTCGTTGTCGACGATCACGGTCAGGGTGTGCGTCTCGATGATATCGGCATTGGGATCGCGCAGGTCGTAAGCGGAGTGGCGCGACGTGCCTTTCTTGATTTTCAGCGGTGACATCAGGTTTGTCTTTCCTTGCAAAATTCAATCAGGTCAGGGTGTCGTGAGAGAACCCTAAACCAGAACCGCGCCTTTCGTGCCGATGGCGTCCTGGGTCGACGCCTCGCCCATGAGCATCTCGTTATGCGGCGCACCCGAGGGGATCATCGGGTAGCAGTTCTCGTGCTTCTCAACGAGGCAGTCGAACACCACCGGCCCGTCATGCTCCAGCATTTCCATGATCGCATCGTCGAGATCGGATGGATCGGAGCAGATGATCCCCTTGGCGCCAAACGCCTCGGCGAGTTTCACGAAATCGGGCAGGGCCTCAGACCAGCTGTGCGAATAGCGATTGCCATGCAGCAATTCCTGCCACTGGCGCACCATGCCCAGACGTTCGTTGTTGAGGATGAACTGCTTGATCGGCAGGTCGTACTGTCGGGCCGTACCCATCTCTTGCATGTTCATCAGCCAGGAGGCCTCGCCGGCGACATTGATCACCAGCGCATCGGGATGGGCGATCTGAACGCCGACGGAGGCCGGCAGGCCATAACCCATCGTGCCGAGCCCGCCGCTGGTCATCCAGTGGTTCGGGTCGTCAAAGCCGAGATATTGCGCCGCCCACATCTGGTGCTGACCGACCTCGGTGCAGATATAGCGGTCCTTGCGGTGCTTGGTCAGCTCCTCGAGCCGCTGGATCGCGAATTGCGGTTTGATGACTTTCTCGGAATGCTTGAAGTCGAGGCAGCGCACGGCGCGCCATTCGTTGATTTGCTTCCACCATTTCTCGAGGCCCGCTTTCTCGGTCTTGGCACCGCGCGCCTTCCAAACCCTCAGCAGGTCCTCCATGACGTTGGCGACATCACCGATGATCGGAATGTCGACATGAATAACCTTGTTGATCGAGGACGGATCGATATCGATATGAGCCTTCTTCGAGTTCGGACTGAACGCGTCAACGCGCCCGGTGATCCGGTCGTCGAACCGCGCCCCGATATTGATCATCAGGTCGCAGTCATGCATCGCCATGTTGGCCTCGTAGAGCCCGTGCATGCCCAACATCCCGAGCCATTGCTCACCGCTGGCAGGGTAGGCACCCAGCCCCATCAGGGTGGAGGTGACGGGAAACCCGGTCACGCCTGCCATTTCGCGCAGCAGCGCGGTGGCCTTATCGCCGGAATTGATCACGCCGCCGCCGGTATAAAGGATCGGTCGCTTGGCTTTTTCCATCAACTCGGCCAGCGCCGTGATCGCTTCGATATCGCCCTTCACGCGCGGTGTATAATGCCCTGTGGAGGCCTTTTTCGGCGTCGTGTAGCTGCCCTTGGCAAACTGCACGTCCTTGGGGATGTCGACCAGAACCGGACCGGGGCGGCCCGATGTGGCGACATGGAAGGCCTGATGGATCACATCGGCCAGCATATCGGTCTCTTTCACCAGCCAGTTATGCTTGGTGCAGGGCCGGGTGATGCCGACCGTGTCGGCCTCCTGAAACGCGTCATTGCCGATCATGAAGGTCGGGACCTGTCCGGTCAGTACCACCATCGGGATCGAATCCATCAGCGCGTCGGTCATGCCGGTCACCGCGTTGGTGGCGCCGGGGCCGGAGGTGACGAGCACGACACCGGGTTTGCCGGTCGCGCGCGCATAGCCTTCGGCGGCATGGGTCGCGCCCTGTTCGTGGCGCACGAGGATGTGGCGGATCTTGTGTTGCTGGAAGATCTCGTCATAGATCGGAAGGACCGCACCACCGGGATAGCCAAATACCGTGTCCACGCCCTGATCG
>JABDPP010000095.1 GCA_013042765.1 Litoreibacter sp. | reverse complement strand
CGCCCGTTGTCTTTGGTGTTGAGGACGCCACCATCGCTACGCTCAAGGGGGCGGTGGAGGCTGTAGTCACTCTCGCCGGCCATCAGATGGACGAGACCGATCCCGAACTGGGGGCTAATTTCATGGTGTTCTTCCTGCGCGATTGGCAGGAGTTGCTGGATACGCCCAACCTAGACCGGATGATCCCTGATCTGGCATCGCTGGTGGAGCGCCTCAAAGGGGCGGATGCGAACCAGTACCGGATATTCCGATTTGATCCGGAGGGCGGCATCAAGGCCTGTTTCGTATTCATCCGGATGGATGAGGTCTTGTCGGAGATGCCCGCGGATACCCTGTGCCTTGGTCAGGTGGTGCAATCGATCCTGTTATGGTCGGACGAGGCCTTTCTGGGAGCTTCGCCCTTGGCCCTGACCGGGACGGATGTTGCGATCCTGAGGCCCGAAGTCGCTGAGACGATCCGCGCGGCGTACGATCCGGTGATGCCGGTGGCTGCGTCCGATCCGGCACACGCCCTGAGGCTCTGGGCCCGACTGGAAGCCAATCGGCAGAACTGAGCCAAGCGCTAAGCAACTTGGCGCGATCCGTTCATCTTGGTAAATCTGCGCCTAAGCCGCTTTGCGTCGCTGGCTCTGGAGCCAGTCCTCGAACCCTTTTTCCCGGATAACGATGCCTTCGAGAAATGCGCCGTCAGAGGGCGTTCCCACAATCGATACCCGATCGGGGCGCAGGGTGATTTCCGAGTTGGTCACTTCGAAAACCGTCTCAAACCGATCTCCGAACAGGGTCCGCAGATCAGAGAGTGCACGGCGCAGGCTTGCACGTCCGTTGACGGGGCCGGACCGGGGCCAGAGCGCCTCCTGCAACCAGGCGCGCGTTCTCCTGCCTTCGGGCGCGGTGACGAGCATTGCCAGAAGCGCCCGTTGCTTGGCGCTTGTAACATGAACCTGCTCACCGGTGTTCCAAGTGAGTGAAAACGCTCCGAACAGCCGCATCTGTAACGTCACGGAATACCCCCGTCGATTGCACCACACGCCCCGCATTTTGGAACCGGTTGGAAATGGACCTGCTGCGCGGGTGTTTGGATGTCTTTCGTTTGTGGACCTTTCTCGCCGGATCGGGTTGATTTTCGTCAATAGGGGCGCCGGCTTTTTTGTTTTCGGTGCCTGACAGGGCACGAGTCCAGTGCTCTGACCTCGACTCGATGCCGTTGGTTGTGGCTGTGAATTGACCGATAAACGGAGCAATGTAACGTTGCGTTTGGCTGGGCGATCTTTGAAACTGATGCAAAGGGAGCCGTTCATGTCGCATATCCACACCTTGCGGGTTTACTACGAAGATACTGACCTTGCCGGAATCGTGTATTACGCAAACTATCTGAAGTTCATCGAGCGAGCCCGCACCGAGTGGGTCCGTGAGATCGGAATCGACCAGACGCGGCTCAAGCAGGAGCACAATCTCGTGTTCGCCGTGCGCCGGGTCGAGGCCGATTTCGCAAAAGCGGCGAGATTTGACGATCAACTTTCTGTTAGGACAGATCTTCTGACCGCATCTGGCGCCAGGCTCTCACTGCAGCAGGACGTTCTGCGCGGGGATGATCTGCTGTTTTCGAGCAAGGTTATGCTTGTTTGCCTGACCGAAGCGGGGCGTCCGACCCGTTTGCCGGCGGAAATTCGCCATTTGTTCGTGGGTGACACACAATAATGATTGGCGAATGGCCTCTTGCGTAGCAAAAGCTGTCAAAAGGGACTAAGCTGAAAACAATAAAGTCGCGAAAAGCGGCGTAGCAGACGAGCAGGTTAATGGAAGCTGAAGTTGTTGGGCTCGCCAGCGAGGTTGATTTCACAATCACAGCGCTTTTCTGGCGGGCAACGTTTACTGTAAAAATGGTCATGCTAATGTTGATCGCCGCCTCATTCTGGGGCTGGGCCATCATCATCCAGAAATTCATAAACTACCGCGTCGCGCGCCGTGAGGCCGAACATTTTGACCGGCAGTTCTGGTCGGGCGATCCGCTTGATGAGCTTTACGAAAAGATCGGGACGGATCCGAAAGGGGCAGCCCAGCAGATTTTCGCGGCTGGCATGTCGGAATGGCGCCGTTCGCATCGCGAAGACGGCCAGCTGATCGCCGGCGCCACGGCTCGGATCGATCGCTCGATGGATGTCGCGATTGCCAAAGCGGACGAACGCTTGACCTACGGGCTTGGATTCTTGGCCACGGTCGGGGCCACGGCGCCTTTCATCGGGTTGTTCGGCACGGTTTGGGGCATCAAAAACGCTTTTGAGGAAATCGCTATCGCCCAGAATACTAACCTCGCCGTCGTCGCGCCGGGGATCGCGGAGGCGCTTGTGGCCACCGCGCTTGGTCTTCTGGCGGCTATCCCGGCCGTGATTTTCTACAACAAGCTGAGCGCTGATGCGGACCGGATCGCCAGTGGCTACGAGGCCTTCGCCGACGAGTTCTCAACCATTCTTTCGCGCCAGTTGGACGCTTGAACCATGGGAGGCGGTGTTAACGCGGGAGCGCAGGCCAGCACACGCCGTGGCCGGCGCCGCAAATCGCGCAGCAAGCCGATGTCGGAGATCAACGTCACGCCATTTGTAGACGTCATGTTGGTACTTTTGATCATCTTCATGGTTGCGGCCCCGCTATTGACGGTTGGCGTCCCGGTGGAGTTGCCGAAAACCGCAGCCAATGCCCTGCCAACCGAGCAGGAAGAGCCCCTTACAGTGACATTGACGTCCGATGGTCAGGTCATGCTGATGAACACGGAGATCTCGCTGGAAGAACTGGTGCCGCGCTTGCGCGCTATCTCGGTTGAACGCAGTGACGACAAGGTATTTCTGCGCGCGGACGGATCGATTTCCTATGAAGCTGTTGTGCAGGTCATGGGCGCTCTGAACCGCGGTGGGTTCAGCAATATCGGCCTTGTGACAGACACCGGCGGGCCGGCACTGGACGGCACGGACGCAGGACAAGACGGCTAAGATGAAGACCGGGGCCTATATCTCGGGGGCAGGCCATATCGGCCTGTTCCTGTGGGTCCTGATCGGGGGCCTTTTTGTGGCGCGCGACAGTTTCGACGAGATCGGCGCTACTGACGTCTCGATCATCTCGCTTGAGGAGTTCGAGGCGCTGCAACCGCAACCACCTCAGGCTACCGTAATCCCGGAGGCACCTGAGGCGCCGGAGCAACCTGAGCCGCCTGCGCCGGTCGTACCTGAGGCGACCCCGATCGAGCCGCCAGAGACCCCGGAAGAGATCGCTGTCCTGACGCCCGATCCGATCCCGGTGCCTGCACCGGATCCTGTTCCCGAGCCACCAGCACCGGAACCTGTGCCCGAACCTGAAGCACCTGAGCCCAGCGGGGCGCCGATTGTAGACCCCGAGGCGACCCCGGTCCCGCAAGCCGCTCCGCGCGTAGCGCCGGAGGCCGCACCCGCGCCAGAGCCCGAGGCCAGCATCGCCGACACCGCGCAGGCGGAGGCGGCCCCCGATCCGGAAGCCGAACAAGTTGAGGAGGCGCAGGAGGAAACCGCGCCCGAACAGGCCGCGACGGAAATCGTGACCGAGGCCGAAGAAGAACCATCTGCCGCACCGATCCAGTCAAACCGTCCGACCACCCGTCCACGGCGCCCGGAGCCGGTGAAAGTTGCAGAGGAAACACCATCGCCCTCTGAACCCGCCGCCGATCCGCTGGCTGACAGCATTGCGGCGGCTGTGTCAGAGGCCAACGCTCCGCCCAGACCCAGCGCGCCATCCGGACCACCTCTGACTGCGGGTGAGAAAGACGGTCTGCGGCTGGCCATTCAGAAGTGCTGGAACGTGGGCTCGCTCAGCACGGATGCACTACGCGTGACCGTCGTTGTGGCCATGTCACTTGACCGGTCGGCAAAGCCCGAAACCGGATCCATTCGCCTTGTCTCCTCCACCGGGGGACAGGCGGCTGCAGTGAACCAAGC
>JABDPP010000406.1 GCA_013042765.1 Litoreibacter sp. | reverse complement strand
GCTCCTGAGCTTTGCCGTGCTCAGCCTTCTGTTTGGATATGTCTGGCGCACCTTCCGCCGACCTGTCCGGACCGGTGCTGCAGCTCTGATCGGCGCACCTGCCGAAGTCATCGATTGGTCAGACGGTGTTGGCCATGTGTGGACGCAAGGCGAGCGCTGGGACGCTGTTGGTCCTCGCTCCCTGGAGCCTGGAAAGAGCATCCAAGTGATTGGGCTCAAGGGCCTGAAACTCGAAATTCGGGACGCTGACCCGGACCATGCCCAAAATGGAGAAGCCAAATGATACCCGTACCCGACCTTTCCGTTTATGCTGTTTTGTTCATCGTCCTGGCCGTCATCGTGGCATCGGCGATCAAAATCCTGCGCGAATATGAACGCGGTGTTCTCTTCACGCTTGGTCGTTTCACCAAGGTCTCTGGCCCCGGTCTGATCATTGTCATCCCGGTTATCCAGCAGATTGTGCGCACAGATTTGCGTACCTTTGTCGAAGACGTGCCCAGCCAGGATGTGATCTCGCGCGACAACGTTTCGGTGAAGGTGAACGCCGTGATCTATTATCGGATCGTGAACCCCGAACGCGCGATCATCGCCGTTGAGGATTACCACGCCGCGACAAGTCAACTTGCCCAGACCACGCTCAGGTCAGTTCTGGGCAAGCACGAACTGGACGAGATGCTGGCGGAAAGGGACCGGCTGAATGTCGATATTCAGGAGATCCTCGACAAGCAGACCGACCCTTGGGGGATCAAGGTGGCAAATGTCGAGATCAAGCATGTCGATATCGACGAAAGCATGGTGCGGGCGATTGCGCGACAAGCTGAAGCTGAACGCCAGCGGCGGGCCAAGATCATCAACGCAGAAGGCGAAATGCAGGCGGCTGCCAAACTTGTGGAAGCGGGCGAAATTCTCTCAAGGGAGCCCAACTCAATGCAATTGCGGTATCTTGAAGCGCTTCACGATATCGCGGGCACCAGGGCCTCCACGATTGTCTTTCCCGTCCCGGTGGATACCCTGAAGGGGCTGATCCAACCGGGACCCGTGGCGCCAAAATCTGTTGAGGATGGTCAGTAGAGAGAGCTTTCAGGGCGATCAAAGGGGTTGCTGGGATCAAATGAACTCGCGGCTCGCCCCAGGATTGAGATCTGCGGTCCGGGCAGGATCTTTCTGTCTGCTGGAAAATCTCCGAGTGAGGCCTTTTCCGCACGCGGAAGTCCCACGTTAAAACATCACGCCCGGCTCCCACATCACGGGAAGAAGACTGCTCCAAGCGCGTAGCTGATCCCGACGCATATGAAGATGCCAATGACATCGAGCGGCGCCCCGGCACGGAGCATATTCTCCCGGGTGACCAACGGGTTGCCGAACACGATCGCGTTGGGCGGCGTTGCGACGGGCAGCATGAACCCGACGGAAGCTGACAACGCGACGGGCAGCATGAAGAGCACAGGGTCAACGTTCAGGGATGACGCCATCGCGCCCGCGATGGGTAGGAAGATCGCGGCCATCGCCGTGTTGCTCGCGAGCTCACCAATGTAGACGATCAGCGCGGCGATGATCAGCAGCAAGGCAAGCTCGGGCAGGTGTTCCAACCTCTGGACCTGTCCTCCGATCCAGGCGGCCAGCCCGGTTTCGTGCAGGATCCCGGCAAGTGCCAACCCGCCACCGAACAGGACAAGGACATCCCAGCGAAGGGTCGCGGCGCTCTCCCAGTCGAGCAATCGTTCGCCCTCGCCATTGGGAGTGAGAAAAAGCGCCAGCGCCGCCAGCATGGCAATGCCCGCGTCTGTGAGTTCAAGCGCAGGAAAGGCCCAGTCCAAGAGCGGCCGTGAGATCCATGCGACGGCCGTCAGGCCCGCGACGATCGCCACGCGGCGCTCTGCGGCCCTCGCGCTGTCCAGTTGACGCCCAAAGGATCTGTCGAGGTCTTTGCGCTCAATTCCGGGCGTGAGCCTCGCCAGAACGAGCCACGCGAGGGCCAGCAGAACGATCGCGGCGGGCAAGCCGATTGCGGCCCATTGCGCAAACCCTATCGTTTTTCCATAGGTCTCGGCCAAATGGGCGGCAAAGATCGCGTTTGGCGGTGTCCCGATCAGGGATCCTATCCCGCCAATGGTGGCCGCAAAGGCAACGCCGAGCATCAGGGCCGCCCCGAAC
>JABDPP010000401.1 GCA_013042765.1 Litoreibacter sp. | reverse complement strand
CGTTTCTGCGATCTTTATAGCGCGAGGAACCCGGGAGAGCCGAGTCACTCCATGCCCGTTGAAACTTGGCCATGTGGCGTTTAGTTTTTATCGATTTTTTTTCTGGTAAATTAGTTTTGTCGAGCGTACCTTTCCACCGATGAATTCGTTTCATCATGAAAGGCGTGGGTTTTGCCGGCACTGAAGACGCCGCTGATCCACAAAAATGCTGACGGGGAGTGCTCCTAAAAGGTCAGCAACCGGAAGGAACAAAGGCGTATGACGACCCCTTTGATCGGGAAGTTGCCCATGCTTCGGAGAATGCTCTGCCAAAGGCGCGTTCCGACCGGCTCATCTGCGCGCGCCGGGCATTTCTGGACAGGGTGAAACACAAACGAGCATTCAAACGGGGCCCAAAATGGTCATGAAGCCATAGCCCCACACGGCACAACGCCGAAATTAACTGGAACCACCGGGAGGAAAAAATGAAAACATTACTTGGAAAAATCACGGCGACGGCGATGGCCATCCCGTTGGCGATCGGACTGATGTCTGCCACTGCGCAGGCTGAAAAGATCCGGATCGCGCTGGCGGAGACACCTTCGGACGAACTGGCCGCGTTCTTCGTGGCGCTGGACCGGGCTAAGGCCAACGGTCTGGACTATGAGTGGACGGCATTTTCCGACGAGGAACTGGCAATCCAGGCGGTCCTGAGTGGCCAGATGGATATCGGTTTCGGCACGCCTTACGCGGCCATGCAGCGCTCCAAGGCGCCGCTGCGGATCATTTTCCAGCTCTCGAAGCTGAAGTTCTTCCCCGTGACCACCACGAAGTACAGCAAGCTCGAAGACCTCGACGGTGAGCCGATCCTGCTGCACTCGCGCGGCGGCGGCACCGACTCCATTGCCAACGTGATCGAGGATCGTGTCGGCATGAAATTCGGCGAGCGCTCCTATGTGCCGGGCTCTTCGAACCGTGTTGCAGCCCTTCTGGGTGGCCGGGCCGATGCGACGATCATCGACCTGTCGAACAAGAACAAGCTGATGCGCAGCGACGCTGCCAGCAACTTCAACGTGCTCGAGATGTTCGACGTGGAAGCCAGCGACGAGGCTCTCTTTGGGAACCTGACCTGGATTCAGGAGAACGAGGAGCAGGTAGGTATCTTCGTCTCCGCGCTTGCAAGCGTCTGGAAGGACATGCACGAGGATCCGACCATCATCCGTCGTGAAACCGACCCCGACGGACCGATCGGTCAACTGCCGAAGGAGATCCTGGACGAGCTTGACGGCTTCTACTCCGATGCTGTTGAGGGCGGTCTCTACGATCCCAACGGCGGTGGCCGCAAAGCCGCACAGGCCGACATGGAGTGGTACTCCGCTGCCGGTCAGCTCGATGGTGATGCCAGCACTCTCAACATCGAGGACTTCTGGTACCTCAAGCCGCTCGATGCGGCGATGAACTGATAACAAAACAAGTGCCGCCGCGGGGCTGTGTTCCCGCGGCGGCGCTACCCCCAACCTGCCTTTTTCGGACCAAACACTCATGCAGAACCGCGCCCTACTGCTCAAACTGCTCTCTGCCGTGCTCCTCTTCGGGGCATGGGAAATAGCAGGCCGTGTCCCGGTCAGCTTCGCCTTTCCGACCTTTCTTGAATCGATGGCCGCACTGGTGCGGATGACACTCGACGGAACGATGCTCACCGCCTATGCGGAAACACTCAAACCGCTCGCCATCGGCGTCGCCATTTCGGCCTTTCTGGGGATTGCCATCGGACTTTGGGTCGGGCTGAGCAAGTTCTTCGACTGGCTCTTCTCACCTATTTTCATCGTCATGCAGGCGGCTCCGCTGGCCGCCCTGATCCCGCTTCTGGTGCTGGCCTACGGCATCGGGCTGACCTCCAAGGTCCTCGTGGTCTGCATCATGGCGATGCCCGTCATCGTACTCAACACCAGTGGCGCCGTGCGCAACACGCCTGAATCCTACAAGGAGATGGGCCGGTCATTTTTGGCCTCGGACCTCTCGATCCTTGTGCGGATCATCATTCCGGCCGCCTCGCCCGTGATCTTCGCAGGGCTGCGTCTGGGCATCTCGGCGGGCTTCATCGGAGCTATTCTCTCCGAGCTCAAAATCACGCCCACGGGCGTTGGCGATATCATCACCTACAGCCGTTCCATTGCTGATTATCCCAGTATGTACGCGGCCATCTTCTCGATCATCCTTCTCGCGGTTCTGTTCCTGAACCTGCTGGAAAAGATCGAACTTGCACTCTTCAAAGGAAACGAACGTGGCTATGTCTCAGATTAAGGAAGAAAGCGCGCCGGCCGCCTCTGCGGAATTCGAAAGCGCCGTCTCCGTCAAAAACATCACGAAAAACTACGGCGATGTCGAAGCCCTGCGGGACATGTCGCTGGAATTTCCACGCGGCCAGCTGACGTCCCTGCTTGGGCCATCGGGCTGCGGTAAGACGACCTTGCTCAAGATCATCGCGGGCCTGCTGGAGCCGACCTCCGGCACGGTGGAAGTCGGTGGCAAGGAAGTGACAGACCCCGGGCCGGATCGCGCCTTCGTGTTTCAGGATTTTGCGCTGCTGCCTTGGGCCAGCGTGATCCGCAACGTGGCTTTTGGCTTGGAGATGCGCGGTGTTGCCGCTTCCGAGCGCGAGGCGATCGCCGAGAAATACATCAAGGATGTGGGGTTGGCCGGTTTCGAGAACGCCTATCCGCACGAGCTTTCGGGCGGTATGCGCCAGCGTGTGGGCCTTGCGCGGGCGCTGTCGGTGGATGCAGATGTTCTGTTGATGGACGAGCCGTTCTCGGCCGTGGACGAGCAGACCCGCCGCAAGTTCCAGGAAGATCTGCTGGCTCTGGTGCAGAACGAAAACAAGACCTTCCTCTTCGTGACCCACTCGATCGAAGAAGCGGTTTACGTGTCCGACCAGATCGCGATCTTGCTGCCGCGCCCGAGCCGGGTGTCGGAGATCATCCGCCCCTCGAGCTTCCGCAACAAGGGCGTCGACAACATCCGCCGGGATCCCGAATACCTCGATATCGTGGACGAGATCTGGGCCTCGCTGCGCAGCTATGTCGAATAGGGGGATCCGATGATTTTATTTGGATACCGACTGCCGGGCATGTCGTCGCTTCTGGTCTGGGGGCTCTTGTGGGAGATCGTCGGGCAGAGCGGCCTGACCTTCTTCGTGCCGCCGCTCAGCGAAGTGACCGCGACGCTCTTTTCGATCATCGGCACGGCTGCGTTCCAGAAAGCGCTGTTCGAGACCGCCTACGCGTTTTTGGTCGGGGTGGCCTCTGCCATCCTGATCGGCATTCCCGTGGGCATCCTGATGGGCAAGAGCCGTCTGCTCGACGAATTGCTCCTGCCTTGGGTCAACGTGTTTCTCAGTGCGCCGCTGACGGCACTTGTGCCGGTGCTGATGGTGCTGTTCGGCTTCGGGATGAAATCGATCATCATCACCACGGCGCTGTTTGCGATCTGGATCATCATCCTGAACTCGCGGGCGGGCGTCCGGCAGATCAACCGCTCGCTGGTCGAGATGGCGCATAGTTTCGGCGCCTCACCGGTGGACGCGTTCTTCAAGATCTATTTCTGGGCCGCCTTGCCCGAGATCTTGGGCGGCGTGCGGATCGGCATCATCCGAGCCGTCAAAGGCGTGATTATCGGTCAGTTGCTGATCTCGATCGTGGGCTTCGGCGCGCTCTTCGAGCTCTACTCGGCCAACTTCCTGATGGGGCATTTCTGGGCGGTTCTGATCGTTCTCTTCGCCCTTGCTTTCACGATTTCGGAGTTCTTGGCTTACTTGGAGCGCCGTGTGGCCTACTACGCGGCCAAACGCTAAGAAGAAAGGTCTGCGCGGGGCGGGTTTGCTGCCCTGCGCGCCACCTCGGTCCTTCTCTCCCGTCAATTTGATCGCCCCGTTATCTATTCTTCTAGAAGAATAGGCGGATATCGGGCATTCAAAACGAAACGGAAAAACAGCGGGGACCTGACCATGAAGCCGATATCCGTCGCAACGCTCAGCACGCTTCCGGATCGAAAGCCGCAATATGCGCTCGTGGCGGAAGTCGATCTTGTGGTTGTGCGCTTCGATGACGAAGTTTCCGTCTTCTATGGCCGCTGCCTGCACCGGGGCGCCTTGATGTCAGACGGGCATGTGCGCGGCCGGGACCTGATCTGCGGCCTGCACAATTGGGATTACCGGCTCGACACCGGTGTGTCGGCCTATGCCAACGAAGAGAAGCTGCCGAAGTTCACTGCGTGGGTCGAAGGCGACGATGTTCTGGTCGATCAGGACGAGATCGCGGGCTGGGCACAGGACAATCCGCAACCGTTCAATCGCACGGCCTATCTGGGGCTTTATGCCGATACCTCGCACGGCACGCAGGAAGAGCCCAGCAACGGGCTGATCCAGCAATATGCCCGCGACGGGCTGACGAAGACCGGTCATCACGGCCGGGTAGAGTCCATGGGCGTGCCCCGCACCGAGCTGCCGAGCTGGGAAGACCTGCAGATCCTGACGGCACAACTTCACAAGGCACCGCTGCTCGACTCCGATCCGGTCGGCACCGAGGTTATCATCGGTCCGAACGCCCAGAAGCCGCTGCGGCTTGAGATCCCGCTTTTCGTCTCCGACATGTCCTTTGGCGCGCTGTCGGAGCCGGCCAAGGTCGCACTGGCCCGCGGGGCCGAGTTGGCGGGCACGGGCATCTGTTCGGGCGAGGGGGGCATGCTACCCGAGGAGCAGGAGGCCAATTCACGCTATTTCTACGAGCTGGCCTCAGGGCGCTTCGGTTTTGACTGGGACAAGCTGGCCCGCGTGCAGGCGTTCCATTTCAAGGGCGGGCAGGGGGCCAAGACCGGCACTGGCGGGCATCTGCCGGGCAACAAGGTCAAGGGCAAGATCGCACAGGTGCGCGGTCTCGAAGAAGGGCAGGATGCAATCTCACCGCCCCGGTTCCCCGACTGGACGGAGCCTGCCCAGATCAAGGCGTTTGCCGATGAGTTGCGGGACCGGACCGGGGGCATTCCCATCGGCTACAAACTCTCGGCTCAGCATATCGAGAAGGATATCGACGCGGCGCTGGAGGTCGGGGTGGATTACATCATTCTCGACGGGCGTGGCGGCGGCACCGGGGCCGCACCGGTCATCTTCCGCGACAACATTTCCGTACCGACGATCCCGGCGCTGGCGCGGGCGCGGCGGCATCTGGACGGTCTTGGCCGTGGAGATGTCACGTTGGCGATTACGGGCGGTCTGCGCAAGCCCGCCGATTTCATCAAGGCGCTGGCGCTTGGCGCGGATGCGGTCGCGCTGTCCAATTCCGCCATGCAGGCGATCGGGTGCATCGCCATGCGGGCCTGCCATACCAACAATTGCCCGGTCGGGATCGCCACCCAGAAGCCGCATCTGGTGAACCGGATCGTGGTGGAGAAATCGGCCCGACAGCTGGCCAATTTCTTCGAGGCCTCCGTCGAGCTGATGCAGGTCATGGCCCGGGCCTGCGGCCATGATCACCTGTCGAAATTTTCCCCCGACGATCTGACCAGCTGGAAAAGGGAGATGGTTGAGATGTCGGGCGTGGCCTACGGCGGGGTGCGCTGAGCGACAATGGCGTGGCGGCTCAGCGGGGCCGTTGCGCCCTGAGATTTGGGTTGTTATTGGGGAGCGAACGCGGCCTCACGCCGCTCCGGGAGCGGCGTCATTTCAAACCGTTGGTGGATCCTTTTCGTTCTGTTCTTCGCCCGGCTGACCATGGCGTTCCAGTTTCAGTCGGTGGCGGCGCTGTCACCTCTGATCGCCCGTGACTACGGAGCGAGCCTGGCGGATATCGGCCTTCTGATTGGCTTCTACCTTGCGCCGGGCGTGATCATCGCCATCCCCGGCGGCGCCATTGCAGCGTGGTTTGGCGACAAGCGCGTGGTGGCCTTCAGCATGGTTCTGATGCTGGCGGGAGGCCTCCTTCTCAGCCTCGCATCAAGTTGGGAGATGCAGGTGGCGGGGCGGCTTCTGGCGGGCGTTGGGGGTGTCGTCATCAACATCGTGATGACCAAGATGGTGGTCGATTGGTTTGTCGGCCGTGAGATCGCAACGGCGATGGGCATTTTCGTGACGTCATGGCCCGTGGGCATCGCGCTGGCCCTGCTGGTCCTGCCGATCCTCGGAGAGGCGGGCGGCCTCGCGCTGGCGCGGTTTGCAGTCGTGGGACTGGTTGCAGTCGGCCTTATCCTCTTCATGCTGTTCTACCGGACACCCGAAGGCGCAACACCGGCGCAGGCCGGCTTCAAGATCGGGAAATTCCCCGGCCGCGCCCTGTTCATGGCGGGCATCATCTGGGCGCTTTACAACAGCGCTCTGGCGATGATTTTCAGCTTCGGGCCCGCGATCCTGAGCATGCGCGGCTGGGAGATCACCGCGGCCAGTTCCCTGATCAGCGCCTTCATGGTGGTCTTTTCCGTTACCCTGCCGCTGGGCGGCATCCTCGTGGATCGGACCGGGCGGCGCGACACGGCGATCTCGGTGAGTTTCCTCAGCTTTGTCGTGCTCCTGCCGCTGATTTTCTACGTGCCGGATTGGGCGGTCTGGGCCATTTTCCTGATCGTGGGCGCGCTGTTCAGTCTTGCCGCAGGGCCGGTGATGACCTTGCCCTCCGAGGTCCTCGCGCCAGAGGATCGCGCTTTCGGAATGGGGATTTTCTACTCGATCTACTACGGCGCGATGATGGCTGCCCCGAGCTTTGCCGGTGATATGGCCGAGCGCTACGCGAATGCCGGCGTGGCGATCCTGCTGGGCGCCATGATGCTCGTTATCTGCATTATCGCGCTTGTCTTGTTCCGCCGTTCCAGCCCGGTCACGGCAGCCGCGCGCGCCTAGGTCGGGCAGGCCGCATAGGGCGTTTTCAGCTCTGCGGCGAGGTAATCCATCACGAGCCGGATCCGCTTGTTGTGCCGGACATCCGAGTGACAGGCCAGCCACAGTTCCAGGGTGGGCGCGAGGTCGGGCAGAACCCGGATCATCCCGGGCCAGCTTTTTGCCATTCCCACATGCAGCGGTCCGATGCCAAGCCCGGCGCGGGTCGCGTTGAGGGTGGCAATGTTGTTGTCGCAACGAAAGGCGAACTTGTCGGGACGCAGCGGAAGCCCGGCCTCCCTGAATGCCTCGATCAGGGACGGGTCGCGGTCCTGCCCGATAAGGACGTGGTGTTCCAGATCCGTCAGCGTTTCGAGGGCGGGGTGCTGCGCGAGGTAATCTTCATGGGCGTAGAGCCCCAGTTCCAGCGCTCCGATCTTGCGCGCGATCAGATCGGCCTGCGTTGGCCGAAACAGGCGGATCGCGATATCCGCGTCCCGCTGCAGCAGGTTGGCGCTTTCGTTGCGCACGTCGAGTTCGATCTGGATCATCGGGTGGCGGCGCATGAACCCGCCAATGATCCCGGGCAGCAGGAGGCTGCCGAAGATCTCGTTGGCGGAGAGGCGGATCGTGCCCTCGATCCGTTCTTCCAGCCCGGAGGCCACACGCTCGAAATCCGCGGCCGTGCCCATCATCTGGCCAGCGACGGAAACAAGGTCGGTGCCCTTCTCGGTCAGGCGTGCCCCCTCGCGCCCACGGGTGAACAGACGGAAGCCGAGCGCCTTTTCCAGAAGGTCGATATGGCGGCCCACGGTGGGTTGCGTCAGTCCCAGATCGCGGGCGGCCGCCAGCAGCGAGCCGTGTTTCACAACCGCATGAAACGTCCGGATATGATCAAGGGATATCTGCATGGCTCAATATAGAAATGTGTATAATATATATCGTAAGATTCGCAATTTATAAAATCATACGAATATCGAACTCTTGATCCAGTTGAAAAGGCGCCGGTCGATCCGGCCCAAGCCGAAAGGATCAGGATATGTCTGTTTTCAGAACCATTGCGGTCACCGCCGCAGGAACATTTGCCACTGTAGCCGCTCTCGCGATTTCCGGTCTCGGGACGCATATGTCAAAACCGATCGAGACTCGGATCGAGATCGCGGCCCCACCTAGTGCGGTCTGGACGGAACTTGCCGATCATGCGGCCTATGCAGTCTGGAACCCGTTCATCACCCGGATCTCCGGCGATCTGGCTGTCGGCGAACGGCTTGCCGTCATCGTGCAGCCGCAGGGCAAGGCGGCGATGGAGTTTGCGCCTGAAATCCTGATCGCAGATGCGGATGAGGAACTGCGTTGGGTGGGCCAGTTGGGGATGAAGGGCGTCTTTGACGGCGAGCATTACTTTGTCCTCGAAGAGACAGCGCGCGGCACGACGGTCTTTCACCATGGTGAACGGTTCAGCGGGCTTTTGACCTATCTTCTCTTCCCGCTGATCGGGGAAAGCACGGAGAACGGGTTTCATGCCATGAACCTTGCGCTCAAGACGCGCGTTGAAGCTCGGTCCTGATTTAAAGAACCGGGTTTGTTTTCGGCGGGTTTCGCCATCTTGCGCATGGTGCTTTGCGCCACAGTGCAATAGCTTGCCTTTCAAATCTGCCTTGCAAGGATGAGACATGGATACTCTGAAACCGGGCCTGACCGGCTCTGCCGAGCTGGTCGTCGGCACAAATGACACCGCGCCCCGGGTGGGCTCCGGACGGATCGCAGTTCTGGCCACGCCGATCATGATCAACCTGATCGAGGAAGCCGCACTGGAGGCGGTCGAGCACCTCCTGCCCGAGGGCATGCAGTCACTGGGCACGCTCCTGGAGGTCTCTCACATTGCCCCCACACCGATCGGCATGCGGGTCACGGCCACGGCGGAACTTGAGCGGGTCGAAGGCCGGTCGCTGCACTTCCGGGTCGTTGCGCGCGACGAGACCGAGGTGATCGGCGAGGGGCGTCACGAACGCGTCGTGGTGACGGCCGCGAATTTCGCCCAGCGGGTGGCAACAAAGGCCGGGGGCTGAGACAGACACCGTCATGCGCAGGGTGCGGAGGGAAGATATTTTCCGGCGCAGATCTCAGGTCCCTTCAGATCGCGGAAAAACAGGGCTAACCTGACCCGTGAGGACAAAGACAGCAAAGGCGACGGGCAGGGCATTCATGGGCGCCAAGGCAGCAAAACCCAAAACCGCTTCGCGCAAGACCGCGGGCCGGCCGCCGTCGTCTCAAGCGTTCAACCTGATGCTGGTGGGCCAGCGCGGACGGCTCCAGTTCGAGGCCCTGCTTCTCGTGGCCTCTCTGCGCCACACCAATCCCGATTTCAAAGGCCGGGTCATCATCGCGGAGCCCGCGTTCAATCATCGCTGGGACAGCGACCCGCGCATCGCCAACTCCGACTTGCGCGCCATGCTCGAAGACATGGGCGCAGAGATCGTGCCGTTCACCTCGCAGGTCTTTGGTTGCGGCTACCCCTATGGCAACAAGATCGAAGGTCTCGCAGCCCTGCCCGAGGGCGAACCGTTCCTGTTTCTCGACACCGATACTTTGGTCACCGGGGACCTGTCGGCGGTGCCCTTTGATTTCGATCGGCCCACGGCTTCCATGAAGCGCGAGGGAACATGGCCCAAGCTTGAGCTCTACGGCCCCGGCTATACCGAGATCTGGAAATCTCTCTACGACAAGTTCGGCCTCTCGTTCGAGCCGACGCTGGACCTGTCGCAGCCCGATGAATACTGGCAGCGCTACCTCTATTTCAACGCGGGGTTCTTCTACTACCGCTGTCCGCGCCTGTTCGGGGAAACCTTCCTGCACCACGCAAAGGAAATCCGTGACGACCCGCCCGAGGCGTTGGTCTGCCAGGAGCTCAGGCCCTGGCTCGACCAGATTGCACTACCCCTGACTTTGCATGCGCTGGGCGGCGGACGGGTGCCCGAGGTCTCCGAAAAAATGGATCACGAGACTACCTGCCACTACCGCGTGTTTCCGCTGCTCTACGCGCGGGAATCCGATCACGTGGTCGACATTCTCGAAACGGTGGCCGCGCCCAACAAGATCAAGAAACTGCTGAAACTCTATGAGCCGATGCGGCGGATGATCTATCAGGGCAAGGGCAGCAGGGTGCGCGCCATGTTCGAGCGTGACAACCTCCCGCGCCGGGAGCAGATGATCCGCAACCGGATCAAACGCGCAAATCTCTGGATGCGCTGACGCCCGACTGCTGTTTCTTTTTGGACCAAATATCCTCGCCGAAGGCGCCGCAGCCCGGCGCTAGCGGCGGGCTGCCTTCTCCGCGATGCCGGACACACCTTCGCGCCGTGCGATCTCTGTCAGCACATCGTCCAGTGGGACATCTGCGGCCTCGAGCATGACCAGCAAGTGGTAAAGCACATCGGCGGCTTCCGCCGTGAGATTGTCGCGATCGCCTTTGACGGCTGCGATAATGGCTTCCACGGCCTCCTCACCGAATTTCTCGGCGCATTTCTCCGGGCCGCGGGCCAGCAGCTTCGCAGTCCAGGAGGTGTCCGGATCGGCACCCTTGCGCGTGGCGATGGTTTTGGCGAGACGCTCCAGCGGGCTCATGGCTCGATCCTCATGTTCAGGCCGGCCCTGGCCATATGGGCCTTGGCCTCGGCGATGGTGAAATCTCCGAAATGGAAGATGGAGGCCGCCAGAACGGCGTCGGCGCCGCCTTCGGTGACACCCTCGACGAGATGATCCAGCGTCCCAACCCCGCCCGAGGCGATCACCGGCACACTGACCGCATCCGAGATGGCGCGGGTCAGCGGCAGGTTGAAGCCTGCGCGGGTGCCGTCGCGATCCATCGAGGTCAGCAGGATCTCTCCGGCCCCCTTGGCCACGACGGTTCTGGCAAATTCGACCGCGTCGATACCCGTGGGACGGCGCCCGCCATGGGTGAAAATCTCCCATTTCCCGGGGGCGACGGTCTTCGCGTCGATCGCCACCACGATGCACTGGCTGCCGAAGCGGTCCGCGGCCTCGGCCACGACATCGGGGTTTGCCACGGCGGCAGAGTTGAAACTGACCTTGTCTGCCCCCGCCAAAAGCAGCTTGCGCACGTCTTCATGGGTCCGCACGCCGCCGCCTACTGTCAGCGGGATGTAGCAGGCCTCCGCGGTGCGGGTGACCACGTCGAACATGGTTCCACGGTTTTCATGGGTCGCATTGATGTCGAGAAAACAAAGCTCATCGGCACCGGCCGCATCATAGGCTTTGGCAGCCTCAACCGGGTCGCCCGCATCGATCAGGTCGAGGAAATTCACGCCTTTGACGACGCGGCCGTCCTTGACGTCGAGGCAGGGGATGATGCGAGTCTTGAGCACGTATTTACGCCTCCGGCGGGGATATTTGAGGAGAAATGAAGCTCAGGCCTTCAGAACGTCAAGCGCCTCTTTGAGATCGATTGCCCCATCATATAGCGCACGTCCAGATATTGCGCCATCCAGCGGGGCGCCGGAGGCTTTGAGGGCGCGCAGGTCATCGAGCGAGGACACGCCGCCCGAAGCGATCACCGGGATCGAGACGGCATTTGCGAGCGCGGCCGTGGCCGCCACGTTCGGGCCCTGCATCGCGCCGTCGCGGTTGATATCGGTATAGATGATGGCGGCAATGCCGGCGTCCTCGAACTGGCGGGCAAGATCGGTGACCATGACGTCGGTCTCCTCGGCCCAGCCCTTGGTCGCCACGCGCCCGTCGCGGGCATCGATCCCCACCGCGACCTGTCCCGGGAAGGCTTTTGCGGCGGCGCGCACGAGCGCGGGGTCTTCCACCGCAACCGTTCCAAGGATGACACGGGCGAGGCCTTTGGACAGCCATGTCTCGATCGTGGCCATATCGCGGATGCCGCCGCCCAGCTGCGCGGGGACGGAGGTCTCCGACATGATGGCCTCGACTGCTGCGGCGTTGACGGGCGCGCCTGCAAAAGCGCCGTTGAGGTCCACGAGATGCAGCCATTCGCAGCCCGCGTCCTGAAATGCACGGGCCTGTGCAGCCGGGTTGTCGTTGAAGACCGTGGCCTGATCCATTTCGCCCTTGTAGAGGCGCACGCAATTGCCGTCTTTGAGGTCGATGGCGGGGTAGAGGATCATGCGGATGTTTCCTGTGTCATGCGGGTCGGGATGTCTGGCGGGTCTAAACCATAGCTCGCAGGGATATGCAAAGGGCTTTGGAGCTCAGCTTGGGCTTGCGCCGCTTGTCTGCTCCGGGGCAGGATGCGTGCGAAGCTGGGAGGCGCGAAAGATGAAGAGACTGGTTTTGGCAGCGGGCCTTGTGCTCGGGCTGGCGGGTGCGGCTGCGGGTGATCCGGTACTGGGCACCTGGAAGACGCAGGAGGATGACGGGGCCTTTGCCCATGTGGCAATGGAGACCTGCGGAGCAACGATCTGCGGCACGATACGGCGCACGTTCCGCGCGGGAGGAGAATATGCCTCACCCAATATCGGCAAACCGCTGGTCTGGGACATGCAGGCAGAAGGCGCGGGGCGTTACAATTCCGGCCGCATCTGGCAGCCCTCGACTGATAAAGTGTTCAAGTCGAAAATGGCGCTGTCGGGTGATGTGCTGAACGTGTCGGGCTGCTGGGGGCCGATCTGCAAGCGGCAGGTCTGGACCCGGGTCCGCTAGGGCGTCCAGCCGAGGAAATTGGCGATGATCCTGAGACCAGTGCGCTGGCTTTTCTCGGGGTGGAACTGGGTGCCGATCAGGTTGTCGCGGCCGACGATCGCGGTGATCTCGCCGCCGTAATCCACATGCGCAAGCCGGTGCGCGGGATCGGTGACCTTGAAGTGGTAGGAATGCACGAAATAGGCGTGATCGCCGGTCGCTACGCCGTCGAGCACAGGATGCTCCCCGGTGATCTGCAAATCGTTCCAGCCCATATGCGGAACTTTCATGCGGGGATCTGAGGGCGTGATATGCACGATCTCGCCGTCGATCCAGCCGAAGCCCGGCGTGTCCTCATATTCGCGGCCCCAGCTGGCCAACATCTGCATGCCGACACAAATGCCCATGAAGGGGCGCCCCTTCACGGTTACGGCCTCTGTG
>JABDPP010000398.1 GCA_013042765.1 Litoreibacter sp. | reverse complement strand
GTGAACCCCGGCATGCCCAGAACGCCGAGCGAGGTCTGGATCGGGGCAAGCCCGGGATTGACCTTGCGCACCTGGTTCGCGGGCAGAACGCCGTGGCTGACCCAACCGAACATGCCCATGGCAATATCACCGGGTTTGAAGTCAGGGCTTTCAGAGGCGATCACCTCGCCCACCGCGCCACCTTCCATTCTGCCGCCGACAGGAACCGGATCAGCGTAGGATTTGGCATCATCCATGCGCCCGCGCATATAAGGATCGAGGGAAAGATACTTCACCCGGACCAAAACCTCTCCGGCGCCGGGCTGCGGGATCTCATCCGTTTCCAACCGAAAATTCGTCAGATCTGGTTGGCCCTTGGGACGGGCAGCCAGCACGATGCGTTGCATTTTTTCGGACATGTTCTTTCCCTGATCTGTTTCATCTGGTTTATTTCATCTCAGGGAAAAGATCCGCAAGCCAAAACCCGCCAACCAGAGCGAGGGGCTGCCCGGATCAAGGGAGGATAGCCATGCAAGGCATGATGATGAACCGTCCGCTGAAAATTGCGGATATCCTGAGCTATGCGGCAGATGTTCATCCCTCCGGCGAGATCATTTCAGTGCGCACCGAAGGCGATCTGCACCGAACCACCTATGGCGAGATCTCCAAGCGGGTCGCACAACTGGCCCACGGCCTGAGGGACCTTGGGGTCGAGCCGGGCCAGCGGATCGCAACGCTTGCGTGGAACGGGTATCGCCACTTCGAGCTTTACTACGCGATTTCCGGGATCGGCGGGGTCTGCCACACGATCAACCCGCGCCTCTCGGCCGAGCAGATGATCTACATCATCACCCATGCCGAGGACCGGGTTCTGTTTCTGGACGTCACCTTCGTGCCGCTGATCGAGGCGCTGGCCGACAAGCTTCCTGCCGATCTGCGTTTCGTTCTGATGACAGACCGGGCCCATATGCCCAAGTCGACGCTGGATCTTCTGTGTTACGAGGAGATCCTTGAGGGCCATCCAACCAGTATTGAATGGCCCGATTTCCCCGAGGAGACGGCTGCGGGCCTGTGCTACACCTCCGGGACGACCGGTAACCCGAAAGGGGTCCTCTATTCGCATCGCTCTACCGTGCTGCATGCCATGTCGGCTGCAATCGCCTTGCCGGAGGGGACAGCGTCGGGCCGCAAGATCCTGCCTGTGGTGCCTCTCTTTCACGTCAATGCCTGGGGGCTACCCTATATTACGCCCATGACCGGCGCCTCGCTGGTCTTTCCGGGTCCGGCTCTCGATGGCAAGAGCCTCTTCGACCTTATGGACCAAGAGGGCGTCTATTCGGCATGGGGTGTGCCGACCGTGTGGTTGGGCCTGCTGGGCCAGATCAAGGAGGAAGGACGGCTACCGGATGGGTTCAAAGATGTGGTGATCGGGGGATCCGCTGCGCCGGAAGCGATGATCGAGGCGTTCGAGACCGCAGGCGTTAATGTTTGTCACGCCTGGGGCATGACCGAGATGAGCCCGATTGGCACACAGGGCAACTTGCCTTACCCGATGCGTGATCTGCCGCTTGCCGAAAGGGTCGCGGCCAAATCCAGCCCGGGCCGGCGAATTTTCGGTGTCGAGCTCAAGATCGTGGATGAAGATGGTGCGCCTCTGCCGCATGACGGAAAGGCGGCGGGAGAGCTCTACGTGCGCGGCAATACGATTGCGTCGGGCTATTTCAACAATCCTGACGCGAGCGCGGCTGCGGTGGACAAGGACGGCTGGTTTGGCACCGGTGATGTAGCGATGATCGATCCGACCGGCTTCCTGACCATCACCGATCGGGCCAAGGACCTGATCAAATCCGGGGGCGAATGGATCAGCTCGCTCGATCTCGAGAATATCGTAATGTCTCACCCGCGTGTGGCCAGTTGCGCAGCGATCGCGGTTCCACATCCCAAATGGGACGAAAGACCCTTGTTGGTCGTGGTGCCCGAGGGCGATCAGCCGCCCGGGCAGGAGGAATTGCTCGACATGCTCGCAGAGCATTTCGCCAAGTGGCAACTGCCCGATGACATCGTATTTGCCGACACGCTGCCTTTGACCGCGACCGGCAAGGTGTCCAAGCTGACACTTCGCAAGATCTACGCTAATCACGCTTTGCCGGACGCGGGTTGAGGATTGTACGGAGCGATGTCGCTGAGTGTCTCAGAACTTGCCGCGCGAACGGGTCAGGAGGTCGGCGTTTCGCGGTGGTTTCTCATCGATCAGGCGCGCATCGATGCGTTTGCAGAGCTCTGTGAGGATCATCAATATATCCATGTCTCGACGGAAAAGGCGGCGCAGACCCCCTTTGGCGGCACCATCGCGCATGGGTTTCTGACACTCTCGTTGCTGTCGGCCATGGCCTATGACGCGCAGTCGCCGTTGGCTGGGGAAACGCTCAGCGTCAATTACGGCTTCAACGCGATCCGGTTTCTTTCACCGGTGCGTGCCGGGTCCCGTGTCCGGGGGCGTTTCGCCGTCAAAATGGTGGACGAACGCCGACCTGGCGAGGTCACGGTGACATGGGGTGTGACTGTGGAGATCGAGGGCGAGGAAAAACCTGCCCTTGTGGCCGAGTGGATCAGTCGCCGCTACCTCGACGAAGCTGCACATTGATGTCATGTCTGCGAATGAGACCCGACGAGGACAGATGCCTTGAGATCAACCGACCGCCACGCGGCAAGCCAATCCGGGAGCCTTTGACATGAGTCTGCCCCCTATCCTGCAGGGATTGCGGATCCCGGCGATTGCCGCGCCGTTGTTCCTCGTCTCCGTGCCCAAACTGGTCATTGCACAGTGCAAAGCGGGAATTGTCGGCTCTTTTCCGGCATTGAACGCGCGCGAGGCAGAGGGTGAGCCACCCATGCTGGAGGCATGGCTGCAGGAGATCAACGAGGAACTGGATCGCCACAATCAGGCCAATCCGGACAGCCCCGCGGCGCCTTTTGCGGTCAACCAGATCGTGCATCGCTCGAACACCCGGCTGGATCGAGACATGGAGATTTGCGCGCGCTGGAAGGTGCCGATCTGGATCACGTCGCTGGGTGCCCGGCCCGAGGTCAATGACGCGGCCCATTCCTGCGGAGGCATCGCTTTGCATGACATCATAAACAACACCTATGCGCACAAGGCCATTGCCAAGGGGGCCGACGGGCTGATTGCCGTTTGTGCGGGGGCGGGCGGTCATGCCGGCCCGCAATCACCCTTTGCGCTGATCACCGAGATCCGTGAATGGTTTGACGGACCGCTGCTCCTTTCAGGCTCGATCGCAACCGGACGTGCTCTTCTGGCGGCGCGGGTTCTGGGCGCGGATCTGGGCTACATTGGATCGCCGTTCATTGCGACGGAAGAGGCCAACGCCGATCGGGATTACAAACAGATGCTGGTGGACAGCAGCGCCGAGGATATCATGACCTCGACCCTGTTCACCGGAATCTCCGGCAACTACCTCAAGCCTTCGATCAGTCGCGCGGGTCTTGATCCGAACGCCTTGCCCGAGGCTGATCCTGACTCGATGAATTTCAAGGACGGGTCCGCCAAGCCTAAGGCCTGGAAAGAGATCTGGGGATCGGGGCAGGGCATCGGTGCGGTGCGGGAGATCACTACAGCCGGCGCTATCGTTGACAGGCTGGAAAGGGAATATGACGCAGCGCGGGCTGAAATGGCCACAGGCCCTTAAAGGAGATTTAAGATGGATCTTGGACTGACGGAAAAGGTGCGCCCTCTGGTGGAGCAGGTGCGCGAGATGGTTGCCAATGACATCGCACCGCTCGACGAGGAATACGAGACGGAGGTTGGCAAACACCTCTCTGGCGACCGGTTCCGCCACACGGACCGTCAGATGGAAATCCTCGACAGTCTGAAGGCGCTCGCCAAGAAGCGCGGTCTATGGAATTTCTGGCTCACCGACAGTGACCGGGGCTACGGGCTCACCACGGTCGAATATGCCTATCTGGCCGAGGAAATGGGCAAGGTCGGGATTGCGGCCGAAGTGTTCAATTGCAATGCACCCGACACCGGCAACATGGAGGTGCTGGAGAGGTACTGTACGCAAGCCCACAAAGATCGCTGGCTGGCGCGCTTGCTTGAGGGAGAGATCCGCTCTGCTTACCTGATGACGGAGCCGCAGGTTGCCTCCTCGGATGCCACGAATATCGCGCTCGCGGCGGTGCGGGACGGCGACGATTGGGTACTCAACGGAGAGAAGTGGTGGGCCTCGGGTGCCGGCGATCCACGCTGCGCGCTTTACATCGTGATGACCTGCACCAATCCGGACGGCGCCAAGCATGAGCGCCATTCCATGTTTCTTGTGGATCCGGAAACGCCGGGCATCGAGGTGTTACGCCCGATGCATGTCTTCAATCATGACGACGCGCCGCATGGTCATATGCATATCCGGTTCACAGATGTTCGCGTGCCGCATGACCAGCTCGTGTTGGGCGAAGGGCGCGGCTTCGAGGTGGCTCAGGGCCGGCTCGGCCCCGGCCGGATCCACCATTGCATGCGCGCGATCGGTCAGGCCGAACGGGCTTTGGAGATGCTGTGCAAACGCGCCCTGACGCGCGAGGCTTTCGGTAAGCGGCTTGCCGATCTGGGTGCAAACTTCGATATCATCGCCAATGCGCGGATGGAGATCGAGCAGGCGCGTCTGCTCTGCCTCAAGGCGGCCTGGATAATGGACACCCAAGGCGTGCGTGAAGCGCAGCCCTGGATCAGCCAGATCAAGGTCGTGGCTCCCCTGATGGCGTTGAAAGTTGTCGATGAGGCGATGCAGCTTCACGGCGCGGGAGGGATCTCCCAGGACCAACCCTTCGCGCGAATGTGGACTCATCTGCGGACTTTGCGCTTTGCAGACGGACCTGATGCGGTTCATCGGCGTCAGGTTGCTCGTGCCGAGCTTCGCAAGTACACCAACGAACGGATCTGATCCGGCCATGTCCAAGAACGCTCAGACTCTGGACACGGAGGCCGTCGCGCGCTGGCTCAAAGACCGGCTGCCGGGTTTCCGGGGACCGTTGAGCGCCACGAAGTTCGATATCGGCCAGTCGAACCCGACCTTCCGTTTGGACACGCCCGATAGGTCCTACGTGCTGCGCCGCAAACCACCTGGTGTGTTGTTGAAATCGGCCCACGCGGTCGACCGTGAATTCCGGGTCCAATCGGCGCTTGCCGACACCGATGTGCCGGTCGCAAAAATGCATTTGCTCTGCGAGGATGATGGGGTGATCGGCTCCGCCTTCTACGTGATGGAACTGGTCGACGGGCGTAACTTCCGCGACCCGCGCCTGACCGAGCTGCCCGTTGACGAACGCGCTGGGGTCTATGACGAGATGAATCGCGTGCTGGCGGCCATTCATTCAGTGGATCTGGAGGCGGTTGGCCTCTCTGATTACGGCCCCCAGGGAAATTACTACGCGCGCCAGATCGACCGCTGGACCAAGCAATACCGCGCCACTGCCACGGAAGTGATCCCGGCGATGGAATCCCTCATCAACTGGCTGGCAACCGTGCAGCCCGAAGATGACGGGCGGCGCACGCTGGTCCATGGCGATTACCGGACCGACAACATGCTGTTTGCACAGGACGGGCCGCGCTGCGTTGCCGTTCTCGATTGGGAACTCTCGACCACGGGGCACCCGTTCGCCGACTTGGCTGCGCTGATCATGCAATGGCAGATGCCACCGGGCGAGGATGGGCGCGGGCTCGCGGGTATCGATCGTGCAGCACATGGCCTGCCGACCGATGAAGCCTTCATCGAACAGTATTGCGCGCGCATGGGCTTGCCCGGGATCGCACGGTTCGACTTCTATCTCGCCTTCTGCTTTTTCCGGATGGCCGCGATCTTGCAGGGGGTGAAGAAACG
>JABDPP010000397.1 GCA_013042765.1 Litoreibacter sp. | reverse complement strand
TCCTGGCGCCGTTCAACTATTTCGGGATGATTTCCGCCTTCGCGCTCGGCTGGCTGGTTTTCGGGGAAGCACCGTTTTCCACGCTGTTCCCGGGCGTTCTGCTTATTGTGGCGGCAGGGTTGCTGATCTTGTGGCGGGAGCAAAGCAAGCGCAGTGGTTAAAGCGATCCTCGCTTAGAGGGCTAAATGGCTTTGGGAATGTTTTTGCGAGTGCCCCGCGCCGGACGTCGAACTGGTCATCGAGCTTTGTCGCGGTTCTGCGGGGCACATCGCTGTTTTTGTGCAGTGCAGATGTCAAAAGCGGGGACTGCGATTACGCAGCCCCCGTTTTCTTAAAGTTTACTGGTTCGGTTCCTCTGCAGAACCTGCACGACGCTTCAGCGAACGTGCCATTACGAGATAAAACAGTGCGACGCCGCATGCCATCGCAGCAACGATGATCAACAGGCCGGGATTTGAAAATACTTCCATAACGAGTCCTTGTGGTTTTTGAGTATCCGCCGGAAACAATCAGGGGCAAATAAGGCAGATTTTTAACTCATACCCGTCAAAAGGGCGGCAATACGGGATCAAATTTTAGACGGGATCAAATTTTAGCAGTTTGCCTTATTTCGGGGCGGCCTCACCCCCTTCTTAAGACCTTTAGTCGCCCAGCTTGGCGTGGACCTCGTCGAGATCAATCTCGCCAATCGGCATCTTGTTGGCCGGGTTCTCGAAATCGTATTTGAAAAGGCGGAAATCACGTTTGTAGATCTCGTAGATCAGATGCATCGACAAGTCGTCGAAATAGTCCTCTATCGGATGCGCGCGCGTGGGGCCGTGGCCTTCGGACTCGTTGAAACGAGGGATCGCGCTGACATCCATCGGATGCGCTGTCTCGACCGCATCAATCACTGATTGCATCCCTTCGTTGAAATGCTCCGTGAAAAAGATGTTGTCATAGACGCCGCCGTTGGAGATGAACGTCGAGATATGCCCCGACATTGCCGACCAGTGAATGTCGGGGTCCATCGGGCGGCGCCAGCGGATCGTGTCCCGGGCAAACAGCAGAAAGCGGCGGAAAGACTTGATCTGATCGAACTCGAACCCGGTCTCGGGATCGCCCACCTCGATGCCATATTTCTGGATGAGCAGCGGCACGAGGTTGCCACGGTAGCGCTTGCCGTTGCGCTGGATGCCGCAGATCTTGTCGAAAAACGAGCTGAGGATGCGACCATAGGGATTGCGCACGCAGGTAAAGGCGTAGGAGCTGTGCGAGGTCACGGTTTCGGTGATCTTTGGCTGGCTCGCCTCGATGGCCCATTTGTGCAGCCCCGAGGTCGCGTCATGGATGTCGCCGTCAAAGAAGCTGCCATGGTCCGAGTAATACATGATCTGACCAATGGACGAACAGGCGCATTTCGGAACCACCCGATACACCATGCTCTCGCTTTCGGTCATCCAAGTGCCCGGAAAACCCATTCTCACCTCGTTCTGGCCCAGTTGTCCCGGCCCATTTCATTGTTTACGTTTTGGCCACACCCGTTGATACAAAAGCAAACAAACTCTGTTTATTCAACGGTCCGTTTGATTATGTGTTCAAACCCGAGCAGCTGCACCCCCGGGGCGGAGATTTTATGGCTCAGATAGCCTTCATATTGCTGTGCCACAAAGATCCGGACGCGGTGATCAAGCAGGCTGAGCGGTTAACCGCAGTTGGCGACTGCATGGCGATCCATTTCGACGCCAGCGCCGACCCGAGAGCTTATAACAAGATCCGGGCCGCGCTGGACGGCAATCCGAACGTGGCCTTCGCGAAGAAGCGCATCAAGTGCGGCTGGGGCGAGTGGTCACTGGTAGACGCATCGCTGCAGGCGCTGAAAGCGGCCGTCGACGCATTTCCGCGTGCCACCCATTTCTACATGCTCTCGGGCGACTGCATGGCGATCAAGTCCGCGCGCTTTGCCCATGACTTCCTCGATGACGCAGATGTCGACTACATCGAAAGCTATGACTTTTTCGAGTCGAACTGGATCAAGACAGGCATGAAGGAAGATCGCCTGATCTACCGTCATTTCTTCAACGAACGCACGCACAAGAAGCTGTTTTATACGTCTTACGAGCTGCAAAAGCGGTTTGGGTTCCAACGCCAGATACCTGATGATCTGCAGATCATGATCGGTTCGCAATGGTGGTGCCTCAGGCGCACGACAGTGGAATGGGTTCTCGATTTTTGCCGGGATCGCCCTGATGTGATGCGGTTTTTCCGGACCACCTGGATCCCGGACGAGACATTTTTCCAGACGCTCGTACGCCACCTAGTCCCCGAAACGGAGATCTCCAACCGCTCACTGACCTTCCTGATGTTCTCCGAATACGGGATGCCGGTGACCTTTTACAACGATCACTACGATCTTCTGCTCAGTCAGGAGTTCCTGTTTGCCCGCAAGATCTCACCGGACGCGATGGATCTCAAGCGCAGGCTCGGGGATCTCTATGCCTCAGACCGCACCGATTTCAAAACCTCCAATGAAGGGGTCACGCTGTTCAAGTTCCTGACCGGCCGGGGCCGGATCGGGCGCCGGTTCGCACCGCGCTTCTGGGAACGCCAGTCGACCATTGGGCGCGAGCGCGAACTGCTGGTTCTGGCGTGCAAGAAATGGCATGTCGCCAAGCGGCTTCTCGCCCGTATCGTGGGGGAGACCGGCCTGCGCGGCGTCGAATACCTCTTTGACGAGGAACACACCCGCCTGCCGGATCTGGGCGGGATCGAGAGCACGCTGGGCAAACGGACGCGTCATCGCCGTGCGCTGTTGCGGCTGATTTATGATCATTATCAAACGGATCGCTTGGTCATCTGCCTCGATCCCAGCAATATCGAGCTGTTGCAGGACCTGTTCTCGGATGGCAGCAACGCTCGGTTGCTCGAGATCGACTGCCGCTACGAGGACGCCTACCTGATGGGGCATGCCAAGCGCGTGGGGCTGGCCGGAGAGATGACGCCGCAGGAAACCATCGACCGGTTGCTGCCGACCGTGCGGCACAATTTCGTCTATGAGACCGACCAGATCCGCGCGGCGGAGTTTCCCAACCATTTCCGGATCAGTGAAGACGCGACCAATGACGAGAACGCCACAGCGCTCGCGGGTTTCCTTGGCATTGAAGCGCCGCTGGCGCGCGATATTCTTTCCATCGACTATCTGTTTGTAGACTAGAGGGACACCACTATGGCGTATGCCTATGACGATCAGAATATCTTCGCCAAGATCCTGCGGGGCGAGATCCCCAACAACACCGTGATGGAAACCGACCACACGCTGGCGTTTAACGATATCATGCCGCAGGCCCCGAACCACATCCTCGTGATCCCGAAAGGGCCCTATGTCTGTTATGACCATTTCGCCTTGGAGGCCTCGGACGCGGAGATTGCGGATTTCACAAGGACGATCGGAAAGATCTGCGCCGAGCTTGAACTTCAGCCGGGGGCGGGCGGCGATGGCTACCGCCTGATCTCCAACGCGGGTGAGAACGGTGTGCAGGAAGTGCCGCATCTTCACGTTCACATCCTTGGCGGCCGTTGGCTGGGCCGTATGCTGCAAAAGGCAGACTGAACGAGCTGGGCGTGTACAATCCTGCATGCGACCGCTTTTAGCCGGTCATTGGCCCTTGTCGCTGGCAAGGGTTCAGGTATCTTGCTCAGGGTTCGGCAAGGCCGGACCAAAGGGCTTTCGACAAGGGTGGAAACAGATGACGACCGACGCGCCAGAAACGCATATTGTGGACAAATTCCGCATTGCCTGTGACGGGGGCGAAGGCGCCCTTGGCCATCCTCGGGTCTGGTTGCAGATCCCCGGTGAGCACGGCTGGATCGAATGCCCTTACTGCGATGCAAAATTCATTCATCGGGACTTCGCGGACAAGATCAAAGACTGAAGCCTTGGGGGGCGCGGCATGACATTTGGCAAAGGGTGTCACCTGCACCTCATTGACGGCTCCGCTTTCATCTTCCGGGCCTATCACGCCATGCCGCCACTGACGCGCAAATCTGACGGCCTGCCAATCGGGGCCGTCTCAGGCTTCTGCAACATGCTGCAGCGCTATATCGATGGCAATCACGGGCCCGATGCGCCGACCCATGTGGCGGTGATTTTCGACAAGGGCAGCTATACGTTCCGCAACGAGATTTACGACCAGTACAAGGCCAATCGCGAGGCCATGCCCGAGGACCTGCGCCCGCAGATCCCGCTGACGCGCGAGGCCACGGAAGCCTTCAATATTGCCTGCAAGGAGCTTGAGGGGTTCGAGGCCGACGACATCATTGCGACCCTGGCGGTTCAGGCCCGTGAGGCGGGCGGGCGCTGCACGATCATCTCTTCCGACAAGGACCTGATGCAACTCGTCGGTGGCGGGGTCGAAATGTTCGACGCGATGAAGAACAACCGCATCGATGTGGAGGGCGTTGAGGCCAAGTTCGGGGTCGGCCCGGAGCGCGTCGTGGATGTGCAGGCGCTGGCGGGCGACAGCGTTGACAACGTGCCGGGCGCGCCGGGTATCGGCGTGAAGACGGCGGCTCTTCTGATCAACGAATACGGTGATCTGGAGACGCTGCTGGAGCGCGCCGATGAGATCAAACAGCCTAAGCGACGCCAGACCCTGATCGATTTTGCCGATCAGATCCGGACCTCAAAGCGTTTGGTGCAGCTCGACGAAGACACGCCGCTTGATTTCACGATCGACGATCTGGAAGTGCGCGACCCGGATCCGGATGCCCTTATGGGGTTTCTTGCGGAGATGGAGTTCCGGACCCTTTCGAAACGCATCGCCGACAGGTTGGGTGTCGAGGCGCCGGTGATCGACGACGCACCGCGCCCCGAGGCCGACGCACCCGAGATGCCGCCGATCAGCGACGCCCGTTATGAGAAGGTCAGCGACAGCGCTGCGCTGGAAAGCTGGATCGCCCAGATTTACGAGCGCGGCTGGGTCGCGGTCGACACGGAAACCACCAGCCTGAACGAGATGATGGCCGAACTGGTCGGGATCTCTCTCTGTGTTGAGGCCGGTCATGCCTGCTACATTCCCCTGACCCATAAGGACGGTGAGGAGGGACTTTTTGGCTCGGACGAGCTCGCGCCCGGCCAGATGGGGCTGGAGGATGCGCTCGCCCTGCTCAAACCGGTTCTGGAGGATCCGGGCATCCTCAAGATCGGGCAGAACATGAAGTACGACGCCAAGATCTTCGCCCGTTACGGCGTGGAGGTAGCGCCGATCGACGATACGATGCTGCTGAGTTA
>JABDPP010000383.1 GCA_013042765.1 Litoreibacter sp. | reverse complement strand
GGTTTGGATACTGCTTTCGGTGCGCGAGAGGTCGTCGCGGTGGCGACCCTCTTGGGCTTCTTGGAGCCTTTGAAAAGTCCAAAGCCGGATTTCAGATTGGCTTTCAGGGAACCAAGTGCGTTGTTCTTAGATTTCCCAGACTTGGATCCATTGCTGCGGCCGAAACTCTTTTCGACGAAGTTGCCTTTGCTCGCTGACTTCCCCTTCCCGGCGCTGTTTCCGTTGTTCTCGCCACCCTTACCATTGTTACCGCCGCCACCATTTCCGTTGTTGCCACCGCCGTTGCCGTTGCCATTCTTCGCATAGGCGTAATCTGTCGTGGCCACTGTCGTTACAATCGCTGTCGATCCAAGCAAGGCTACGGACATAGCGAACGCTTTCATGAATTTCGCGGATTTTTTCTGCATTTTTAGCCCCATTTTCAGCCCCTGAGTTGGCTCAGAGGAATTGTCATGATGGGCACTGATAATGGGGATTTATGGAGAAATTGTGGCCGGGTGATCTCTTGGCCCTGCCGTATCAACCTCTGCTTTGGGTGTTGGAGGAGCTTCCGCCCTGACCATTTCCCTTCGAATTTCCCGAACCTCAGAGTTGGAAATCGCGCCATGGACGCCGCCACTGATGAGGCAACATCCAGACGTCATAGAGTGTAAATGACACCCGCCCGGAGCACCCGCCAGGTTCAAGTGATTGCATTTCAGAGACATGTCTCGCAAGATGCGAAACCGTAATATCGATTAACAACAACATATTGCGGACTTCAGTTCACAGATTTCGGCTGCCGCGACGGCCTGTCAAAACTGACCCCGGCCACGTCTATTGAGCACCACGAAAAAGGGACGCCGTGCGGCGCCCCATTTGTTTTATAATCGGTACTGGACGTCACCGCCCAGCCTGCGTTGTGATCAGATCAAGCGGCTTTACCGCCTGCGCGATTTTCCGCCAGCTTGGCATCTACCGTGGCAACGATCTCATCCAGCGCGTCCAGTTGCAGGCCACGCGATGCAGCAATAAGTTGCACCATCTTGTCGACCCGCTCGATATCCTTCGCGCCAGCATCAATGGCGCGCGCTGCAGACGATGGCTTCAACAGGCTTTGCGCGGCATTTGTATACTTTTCGACCGGCACCTGGTCAGCCGGATCGGCGCCCAGTTCACGTGCCAGAGCGTCAACCCAAGCGTAGATCTCACGGGACAGCTCGATATCGCTGTGCACCGCCTCCTTGATCGAGCGGGCTGCACCAGGAGTGATTGCGCGGTAGTTCCCGGTCAGCAGCATGCTCCACTTGGCCAGGGGAACGAAGATCGAGTCATGCAGCCGCAGCTTCACCGGCACGTCCTTGCCGTCCAGTTTAACAGCCGCGATGTCGGCCTCCAGCTGACGCAGGATCTCGGTGTGAGCCGGATCGGCAAAAGCTGCTGCCTTGAAGTTGGTGGACAAACCTACATGCAGGAAGTTCAGCCCTTCCTCGGGCGGACGGAACGCCTGCGGGTCGGGGCTGCAAAGCGACACGCAGCCGGGGTCAAACCCGTCCCAGACACTGGCGTCGGTGAAACAGTCTGTCAACGTCGAGGTATCCAGTCCCTCGATCCGCTGCAGATATGGCAGCGGTGGCATGTTCATGATCGACATGCAGGGCTTGCCGCTGGCGGCAATCCGACCCAACAGCGCGCGCACTTCGGGCGCGCGGTATTGCGGCTCCTGCATGGCAAGGCAGGTCAGATCATATTCCGTCGGATCGGCATCGTCGGGGATAACCGCGTTCAGCTCACCGGGGAAATCCCCGGATTTCAGCAGCCGCGGCGTATCTTCACCGCGCAGTGTCATACGCACGATCGTGCCTTCGGCATTAATGAGTTCGGCTTCGGCGGGCATGCAGACAAGCGTTACATTATGCCCTGCCATCAGCAGTTTAGTCGACAATAGGGAGCCGTAAGAGGCCCCAAGTATCAGAATCTTCACAGTCATCTCCCGAGCAATGGTGCCGCAAAATAACATGGCGGCATCACAATGTATCCCGTCGTATACCGTGCAAATTGGTAAGTTCAAATAGCCAATTTCAGATTTCGCATGATAAAATTCGCTGAGACCGGCTTGCTGCAATTTCCCACGTCTGGCGCCATGAGATGCGGGAGCCGGTGCTGCCAGCACTGGCTCGAACTGTCTCTGCAAGGACAGCGACGTTGTGAAATACTTGCAGCACAGATGGAATGAAGTGGCGGAGGAGGTGGGATTCGAACCCACGGTAGACTTTCACCTACGTCGGTTTTCAAGACCGGTGCATTCAACCACTCTGCCACTCCTCCGACCCAACGGGGTCTACCTGCAGCTTCTTGATTCTGAAAGCCGCAAAAACCGACCTGCAAAAGGGCCAAAATCTGCCGAAAGGCACTGCAAGCCTTTGCATCTCGCAGCAAACTGCCTAAAGTTGAGAAAAAGATGGGTTTATCCCAAACGATCGAGCATAGCACCACGAGTGCTGAACATCTGCGCGAAGGCGTATGATCAAGAGGGCAAGGCAGATGGGAGTTCCAAACGGCAAAACCTTGGTGTTGCTGGGGTGTGCAGCACTTGTGCTGAGCGCCTGCGAAGAGGGTCAGGGGTTTGGCCTGCCACCCGCAGTTGGCGAGCCTCAGGTGGAGAGCACTGCCGCGGGCGAGGTGATCGAACGGGATGTCGAGGCCCCCGAGGTATTCGACTTGACCGAAAGAGGGCTCTGGGATGGTCGTCCGTCGCTCGGTGGCGTCTGGGTTGCTCACCCGGATGTCGGAGACCCTGAGCGTGTCATCATCCGGAACCCGTCAAACTCCACCAGCGTAATTGGCGCCCTGTTCCGGCGCGAGCGCGAAAACCCCGGCCCGTCGCTTCAGGTCAGCTCTGATGCTGCTGAGGAACTTGGAATTCTTGCTGGCCAGCCGACGAACCTACAGGTCACGGCGTTGCGCACCAAGGCGACCCCCGTCGCGCCGGAACGCGCGCTTTCCGATGAAGTCGTGGAAGACGAGGCAATGGAAGCGACAGAGGCGCTGGCAGAGGCGCAGCCCACGGCAAAACCCATTGCGCGGCCTGACCCTGGATCAGATGCCACGGCGGCGGCGATCGCCTCAGCGGCGGCAGCCGCGATCGAGACGGCTCCGGACACACAGGCGGCACCTCGCGTTGCCGTTTTGGAGGAATCCGATGCACTGGCCCCCGCTTCGGCGAGCGCTTCGCGCAAACCGGCAACCGCGGAACGCCCAAGCGCTTCGCGGACAGCCGCAAGCAGCACCCCGGCCAAGACGGCAAAACCCAAATCGGGCCTGACCAAGCCCTTCATTCAGATCGGTATCTTCTCGGTCCAGAAGAACGCGGACAACACCGCAGCTTCCTTGCGCGGCATCGGGATCGTTCCGATCGTGAAGGCGCAATCGAGCCAAGGCAAGAAATTCTGGCGTGTGATTGTAGGCCCGGCGCAAAGTTCGGGCGAGCGCTCGGTTCTTCTCAAGAAGGTGAAGGATCTGGGCTTCAGCGACGCCTATTTCGTAACCAATTAAGCGCGACAGAGACACAAGGACACCCCGGCGTTGAGACGACTGACTGCGATAATCCTCTCCTTCCTGATGATGACCTTCCCGGCGATCGCCTTCGAGACGCAGGCGCGATCTGCCATTGTGATCGACGTGCGAACCGGCCAGACGCTGATGGAGAAGAACGCAGATATGGCCTTGCCGCCAGCGTCGATGTCGAAGCTCATGACACTGAACATGGTGTTTGAAGCGCTCGAGGATGGGCGACTGTCGCTCGATCAGATCGTGCCGGTGTCCCGCAAGGCCTCGGACTACGGCGGCTCTTCAATGTTTCTGACCGATCAGGACCGGGTCACCATTGAAGACCTGATCCGGGGCGTCATCGTCCTGTCCGGCAATGATGCGAGCGCGGTTCTGGCTGAGGCCATTTCTCCGGATGGAACCGAGGCAGGCTTCGCCACGATGATGACGCAGCGTGGCGTGCAGCTGGGCCTGACCAATTCAACCTTCGCCAACTCGAATGGCTGGCCCGCACCGGGGCACCGGATGTCGACGCGCGACCTCGCGCTGCTTGGCGAGCGGCTGATTACCGAATTTCCCCAGTATTACGGCTATTTTGCCGAAACCGAATTCGCCTTTGATGGCCGTGTTCCCGACAACCGCTTCAATCGCAACCCCTTGCTGAAACTCAATATTGGCGCGGATGGCCTCAAGAC
>JABDPP010000377.1 GCA_013042765.1 Litoreibacter sp. | reverse complement strand
GCCTGGTACTGGCACTTCGTGGACGTGGTCTGGCTGTTCCTTTTTGCCGCTGTCTACATCTGGGGCGGCTAACCGCGAGCCTTTGCGAGGGGCGCCGCAAAGCTCCCCTCCTTCCTTCCGGGATATTCATCTCTTGCGCGGGGCTCTGCCTCGCGCATTTGACTTTCAGAGGTAAGCCAATGATGCGCAGACTGATCTTTCCGATCCTCTTGGGCGGCGTGGGGTGCGCCATCCTCGTGTCACTGGGGAATTGGCAAATGCAGCGTCTCGAATGGAAAGAGGCGATCCTTGCCAGTATCGAGGCCCGGATGACACAAATCCCGGTCGAGTTGCCCCTCACGCCCGATCCAGCGCGCGATACCTACCTGTCGGTCAAGGCGGACGGCCGGATCCTGCCGGAAGAGTTACAGGTTCTTGTTTCAATCAAGCAAAAGGGCGCGGGGTACCGCATCATCTCGGTCTTTGAGACCCAAGGGCGCCGGATCCTTCTCGACCGTGGTTTCATCGGGCTCGAGGGTAAGGAGGCGGACAGGCCTACGGTTGAGGCCAGTGTTATCGGCAACCTGCACTGGCCCGACGAAGTTGACAGTTACACGCCCGAACCCGATCTGGAGCGCAACATCTGGTTCGCGCGCGATGTGCCGCGCCTTGCGAAAGAGCTGGACACGGAACCGGTCCTGATCGTTTTGCGCCAGACGTCGGAAACAAACCCGATGGTGACGCCGGTGCCTGTGGACGGCGCAGGCATTCCCAACGATCATCTGCAATATGCAATTACGTGGTTTTCACTGGCTGCGCTTTGGTTTGGGATGACAGCCTACCTGGTTTGGCGTATCAGGCAGCGGACCGTCTGAGGGGACATTAGAACATGCGTTACGTCTCAACCCGGGGATCCGCCCCGGTCCTGAGTTTCGAAGAAGCGATGCTGACAGGTTTGGCACGTGATGGCGGGCTGTATCTGCCCGAAACCGTGCCTGCCATGACGGCAGCCGACATCCGCGCGCTGCGCGGGTTGAGTTATGAGGACGTCGCCTTCCGCGTGATGCGCCCGTTTATCGGTGACACGTTCACGGATGAGGAATTCGCTGACATCATCGCTGCAGCCTACAAGGATTTCGGCCACGACGCGCGGGCGCCGCTCGTCCAGCTCGGCCCGAACCACCATCTGCTTGAGCTGTTCCACGGCCCGACACTGGCCTTCAAGGATTTCGCGATGCAGCTGATCGGTCAGCTGTTTCAAAAGGCGCTGGCGCGCAGCGGGCAGCGGGTCACGATCGTTGGGGCAACCAGTGGCGATACTGGTTCCGCCGCGATTGAGGCCTTTCGCGGGCTCGACGCGGTCGATGTGTTCATCCTGTTCCCCAATGGCCGGGTTTCCGAGGTGCAGCGGCGCCAGATGACCACGCCGGTGGAGGACAACGTGCACGCACTGGCCGTCGAGGGTGACTTCGACACGTGTCAGGCTGCCGTGAAAGACATGTTCAACGATTTCGAGTTCCGCGACGGTGTCCGGCTGGCAGGGGTGAATTCGATCAACTGGGCCCGCGTGTTGGCACAGGTCGTCTATTACTTCACGTCCGCCGTCTCACTGGGCGCACCGGACCGCGCCGTCAGCTTTACCGTGCCGACCGGCAACTTCGGGGATATTTTCGCGGGCTATATCGCCAAGCGCATGGGTCTTCCGATCGAGAAACTGATCATCGCGACAAACCAGAATGATATCCTGCACCGGACACTCGTTTCGGGCGCCTACACGACCGAGGGGGTCATCCCCTCGATCAGCCCGTCCATGGACATTCAGGTCAGCTCGAATTTCGAGCGCGCCTTATTCATGGCCTATGACGGGGATGGCGCAGCGGTGGCCAGCCAGATGGATGACCTGAAAAGGACCGGCAGCTTCACCATTTCACAAGGTGCGATCGAGGCGCTGCGCGAGACGTATGACTCCGGGCGGGTGAGCGAAGAAGAAACCTCTGCGATGATCACGCAGGCCACGGCGCATATGGGCGAACTTTTGTGCCCGCATTCGGCCGTCGGCGTCAAAGTCGCGGCCGAGCATCTCGGCACAACCCCGATGATCACGCTTGCCACGGCCCATCCGGCCAAGTTCCCAGCTGCGGTCGAGGCCGCCACGGGCCAGCACCCGGCTTTGCCGGAGCGTATGTCCGATCTCTTTGAGCGTCCCGAGCGGCTGACCGAGCTGCCCGGTGACCTGTCCGTCATTCAGTCTGTTATCCGCGAAAGGATCGCCAATTGAGCGAACGTCTCCATACCCTGCCCAACGGGTTTCGGATCGTGACCGAGCATATGCCGGGGCTTGAGAGCGCCTCTATCGGCGTATGGGTCAGTGCCGGTGGACGCCATGAGCGGATCGAGCAGAACGGCATTGCCCATTTCCTCGAGCATATGGCCTTCAAGGGAACCAAGCGGCGCTCGGCGCTGCAGATCGCCGAGGAAATCGAGGATGTCGGCGGCTATATCAACGCCTACACTTCGCGTGAGGTTACGGCCTATTACGCCCGCGTTTTGCGCAACGACGTTCCGCTGGCGCTTGACCTGATCGCCGATATCCTGCGCAATCCGGTTTTCGACCCGCGTGAGATTGAGGTTGAGCGCGGTGTCATCCTGCAGGAAATCGGACAATCGCTCGACACGCCCGATGACGTTGTTTTCGACTGGCTGCAGGAAGCTGCCTATCCCGATCAGCCCATTGGCCGCACAATCCTCGGCCCGACCGAGCGTGTTTCGGATTTCGGACGCGGCGATCTGGCGGGCTTCGTCGCGGAGCATTACGGGCCGGGGCAGCTGATCCTGTCGGCGGCGGGCGCTGTGGATCACGATGCGATCGTGCGCATGGCCGAAGACCTCTTCGGGGATATGAAGCCTCTTCCGCTGGTGCAGGCTGAGGTCGCGCAGTTCACCAATGGCGAGCGGCGCGTGGAGAAGCGGCTCGAGCAGGCCCATTTCACCATGGCGCTGGAGGCCCCCGGCTACCGGCATGACGATTTCTACGCGGCGCAGGTCTTTGCGACAGCGTTTGGCGGCGGGATGTCGTCGCGCCTGTTTCAGGAGATCCGCGAGCGGCGGGGGCTGTGTTATTCGATCTTCGCGCAGATCGGCAGCTATGCTGATACAGGTATGCTGACCATCTATTCCGGGACGTCTGGCGAGGATATTGCCGATCTTGCGGATATTAGCGTGGATGAGCTGAAACGCTCTGCCGAAGACATGTCCGCCTCGGAGATTGCGCGGGCGCGCACTCAGATGAAGGCTGGCCTGCTGATGGGGCTGGAAAGCCCGTCGAGCCGGGCAGAACGGCTTGCGCGTCTGATCGGGATCTGGGGCCGCGTTCCGCCACTGACCGAGACGGTCGAGAAGATCGATGCGGTCGATGTCGGGCAGGTGCGCGGTTTCGCGGAATCGCTCGTGACCAGCGGGAAATGCGCACTGGCGCTGTACGGTCCGGTCCAGGCCGCGCGTGACCTCGCAGCGATGGAGCGGAGACTGGCCGCCTGATGCTGACCCGAAAGCGGAAAGTCCGGATCGAGACGGAGCGCATGACCCTGCGCCTTCCGCAACATGCCGACTACCGCGCCTGGGCTGCGCTGCGGACCGCCAGCACAGAGTTCCTGGTCCCCTGGGAGCCAAGCTGGGCCTCCGATCACTTGACCCGCAAGAGCTTCACCAACCGGGTCTACTGGGCGCAAAGGTCCCTGAATTCCGGAACTGCCGTTCCTGTCTTTCTGGAACGGCGCGAGGATGGCGTCCTTCTGGGAGCAATCACCCTCGACAATATCCGGCGCGGTCCAGCCCAGTCCGGCACGCTCGGCTATTGGATCGGGCAGGCCCATGCACGTCAGGGCTATATGCGCGAGGCGATCATGGCGCTCGTGCACTATGCGTTTACCTCGCTCGATCTCAGCCGGATCGAGGCGGCCTGCCTTCCCGAGAACGAAGCTTCGCGCGGCGTGCTGGAGAAGTCCGGGTTCAAATACGAAGGCGTGGCGCAAAGCTATCTGCAGATCAACGGTAGATGGCGCAATCATGTTCTCTTTGCCAACCTGCGCAGTGACCGGCGGGGTAAGACCGACGCCGGTTGAAAATGTCATTTGTCAGATCTTCCGTGGTGACTAGATTAGGGAGCAAGGGAGGAAGACATGCGCTACGTGATCCTTTTTCTGATCTGCCTGCCCGGGCTTGCCTGGTCGCAGGACCGGCGTCCCAGCCATTGCATCGCTCTGGCCGAGGAAACGCCTGGCATCGAATACCTGCACAAGGCGAGCTGGCGCGCGCCTCTCGAAGAATACTCCGTCCGGATCAACTACATTGCCCACGCGATGTTCCTGATCCAGACAGAGGGCGGATTGAGTGCAGCCACCGACTACACAGGTTTCCTCGGGACGGCTGATTTCGTGCCGGATGTGGTCACCATGAATCACGCCCATGAGAGCCACTGGACCGCCATGCCGGATCCCCGGGTGCCGCATGTCCTCAAGGGCTGGGGAACCCCCGACACCCCGGCGGATCATCATCTCGACCTCGGCGAAATGCTGGTGCGTAATGTGCCTACGGATATCCGCAGCCGCTATGACCTCGGCGTGGAGGAGGACGGTAATTCGATCTTCGTCTTCGAGGTGGCTGGCCTGTGTATCGGGCATCTGGGCCATCTCCATCATGAACCGGATACGGCGCAATATGCGGCGTTGGGCCGGCTCGACGTGGTGATGGCGGCAATTGATGGGGGCATGACAGTCGACTTGCCCACGATGATGCGCATCCTGACGCGCCTGAAATCTTCGATCGTCCTGCCTATGCACTGGTTCGGGGACTACACGCTCGAAGCATTTCTGGCCGGTATGTCGTCGGAGTTCGACGTGGAATATGTCGGGGGAAGCTCGCTGGAGGTGTCGCTCCGGACCCTGCCCAAGCGTCCGACGATCAAGGTACTGCGCCCGTCCTATTTGCGGGCAGAGCCTCAATAAGCATTCCCCTCGGGGCCGGATCGCGCAATAACCCTGACCATGTTGAACCCAGTGACAGATGATTTCCGCGCATGGCTGGCCGAGAGCTTGCCAGCGGCTGCTTTTCGGGAGCTGACCCAGCCTTATCTCGAGGAGCCGCGGGGGCTCTATGCCGGGACGGGAGGCCTACTCGTTGCGCCGGGCAGCACGCAGGAGGTCGCAACCGTGGTGCGGGCCTGTCACGAAGCCGGGATCGGCATCGTGCCCTATGGCGGCGGGACAGGGCTTGTCGGCGGGCAGGTTGCACCCGATGGTCCGACCCCCGTGATCTTGTCGCTGGAGCGGATGACCGCCATCCGGCAGGTCAGTGCGCTTGAAAATACCCTCATCGCGGAAGCCGGGGCCATTTTGCAGTCGGTTCAGGAGGCGGCGGACGCCGTGGATCGTATCTTCCCACTGTCGCTGGCCTCAGAAGGCTCCGCGCGCATCGGGGGAAATCTGGCCACCAATGCCGGCGGCGTGAACGTGCTGCGTTACGGAAATGCGCGGGATCTGTGTCTCGGGGTCGAGGCCGTCATGCCGGACGGATCGATCCTAAACGGGCTGACCCGTCTTAGGAAGGACAATACCGGTTATGACCTGCGCCATCTGCTGATCGGGGCGGAGGGAACGCTGGGGATCATCACGGCAGCCAGCCTGAAGC
>JABDPP010000372.1 GCA_013042765.1 Litoreibacter sp. | reverse complement strand
TCACGATGTAGCCGCCCGAGGGCAATTGCACCGTCGGGTTGAACATCGACGCCAGATAGCTTTCCACCTGATAGCGCGCGAAAAGCGGCAGCCCTTCGGCATAGAGCTTCACGTTCTTGGCGTGAGACGGCATGATCATCTTCATGAAGTCTTTGGCGGTACGGTAGCCCGCCTCGCCTTCCACCAGAACCTCGTCAATCTCTCGGTTGTAGAGATCGCGAATAGACCGTTTGATCAGGTCGCCCTCTTCGTAGATCGGCGCCGGTGCGATGGATTTCAGCGTCAGTTCACGGATCTGTTCCCAATGGCGCTGCAGGTATTCGTAATCACGCTTGATCTCGGTTTTTGTGCGCTTGGCGCCGGCCGTCCGCACAATCAGACCCGCGCCCTGCGGGACGTCGATCTCGTTGGCGATCTCCTTGAGTTTCTTTCGATCCGCGGCGTTGGTGATCTTGCGAGAAATCCCGCCGCCGCGTGCCGTGTTAGGCATCAGCACGCAGTAGCGACCAGCCAGCGAAAGATAGGTTGTCAGGGCAGCACCCTTGTTGCCGCGCTCTTCCTTGACAACTTGAACCAGAAGGATCTGGCGAACCTTGATGACTTCCTGGATCTTGTAGCGGCGCTGACGCGGCTTGCGCGGCGCACGTATTTCTTCCGTCACATCTTCCTGGGCGACAGATTCGATGCTCGCGTCCTTGTCGGTCGCTTCGAGCGCTTCTTCATCCTCAGCGTCGGGATCCTCCTCAGCCTCGCTGTCGGCGTCAGCCTCAGCTGCTGCATCAGTTTCAGCGTCGGCCTCAGCCTCGGCCGCATCTTCTGTGTCAGCCGCCTCAGGCTCCGAAACCTCGGCTGGGTCGTCGTCCTCTGAGCCGGATTCCGGCGTCTCTACGGGCGTCTCGGAGACCGTTTCCATCGGAGAGGCCGCCTCTTCAGGCGCGCCGCCCTCGTCAAGGTCGACAACATCCATTCCCGGAATGGCCTTGTCGTCGCCATCTTCCGCATCCGCGTCGGATTGCGCGGTGACAACCGCATCTTCGCTGACAGCCTCCGCTGCGGCCGTCTTCTTGCGAGAGCGCGAGCGGGACCGGGAGCGCTTGGGCTTTTCTTCCTCTTCCGCCATCGCCTTGGCGTATTCAAGCTCTTCAGCGAGCAACGCTTCCCGGTCGGCGACAGGGATCTGGTAGTAGTCCGGATGAATCTCGGAAAAGGCCAAGAAACCATGACGGTTGCCGCCATAGTCCACGAATGCCGCCTGCAGCGACGGCTCGACCCGAGTTACTTTTGCGAGATAGATATTGCCAGCAAGCTGGCGTTTGTTTTCGGATTCAAAGTCAAATTCCTCAACCTTGTTTCCGTCTGCCACCACGACGCGAGTCTCTTCCGCGTGGGTGGCATCGATAAGCATTTTCTTAGCCATGTGTTCCATGTGCATCCGCGCCTCATCAGGCCCCACGGAGGGGCCTTTTCAGGTCGGGGATGTCTTGTAAGGGCAATGTCCGACGCGGGAACAGACTGCAGGAGTGATACGGGAGTTCCCCGTTCTCTTCCTCTGCCCATGTCCCTCTCGCGTCGCATCGCGTTCTTTCTCCGACGAATTCCGAAATCCGGAACGTCTGTTCTATAATGCTGCACAAAAAAGCTGTGCTGCGCGGCCTTTCGGCCCTTAATCATGCCGTCCTCGCACCTGTTTTGTCCTTCAGGCGGGGCTGCAGTGAAACTGATACCGGGAGTGAAACGTTCTCAGAACGCCAGAGTCCCTGTGATACTAATGGGGCTTTTCTATCAAAATTACAATGCCGAATGACGACCTGCGCGAGTAAAGACGCGACCCGAACGTCGTGGTTCCCCCATCGCGGGCTCAGCACGGGCATCCCAATAAGTGCCGATCAGATGTAATCGGAGCGTTGCAGGCCGTATTTCGCCATCTTTTCGTTGAGTGTACGCCGCGGCAGGCACAACTCCTCCATGACCGATGCGATCGAGCCTTTGTGCCGCCGCATCGTGTTGTCGATCAACATCCGCTCGAACGCCTCGACATATTCCTTGAGCGGCTTGCCCTCAGTTGTAATCACTGGGCCCATTTCCGCGTTGTCGGCCATCAAGAGCGACGCTATCGAGCCCGAACCCCGACGGTTCTGAAGGACCGCGCGCTCTGCCACATTGATCAGTTGACGTACATTGCCCGGCCAGGGCGCTTGCAGGAGCTGGGCGGCTTCTTGCGCGGACACCTGGGGCGGCTCGCTGCCATATTCTTCACCAAATTGTTCCGTGAATCGGTTGAACAGCGTCAGCACATCTTCCCCGCGTTGGCGCAGGGGCGGCACGGTAATCTTCATCGCCGCGAGGCGATAATAAAGATCCGCCCTGATCATGTCCTCGCAGGTCTTGTCCTGCTCATGGGTGTTACAGATCGCGATGATCCGTGTCTCAGCCGGCGTACCCTGTTCGTTGATCATCTGCAAAAGCCGCGCCTGCAGGGTGCCTGGCAGCGCCTCGATATCCTCAAGCACCAGCGTACCGCCACGGGCTTCCTCGACCAATGGCAATGCGTCGCCATGCTCGATCGGATCAAACAGTTTGGCCGCGAGGCTCGCCTCGTCAAAGGCCGCACAGTTGAGTGTCACGAACTTCTTGCCCGCACGGGGCCCGACTGCGTGTAAAGCATGCGCGATCAGCGTTTTGCCAGTTCCGGTCTCCCCGTCGATAAGGACGTGCCCATCGGCTTGCCCGAGATCGAGGATATCCTCCCGCAAACGCTCCATCACGGGAGAACTGCCGATCAGCTTGCGCATCAGGGCCGAGCCGTCACTCAGCTCACGGCGCAGGGACCTGTTGTCGAGCGTCAGGCGGCGTGACGAGGTCGCCTTTTTCGCCAGTTCAGTCATCCGGTCGGGATTGAACGGCTTCTCGAGGAAATCGTAGGCACCCACCCGCATCGCCTCAACCGCCATAGGCACATCGCCATGTCCGGTGATCATTATAACGGGCAGCGCGCTGTCCTGGCTCATCAGGCGCTTCAGAAACTGCATACCGTCCATGCCGGGCATCCGGATGTCACTCACGACGATCCCCGGATAGTCATTGCCGATGCCCTTGAGCGCATCCTCGGCTGTCGCGAAAGTTTCCGTGTCATAGCCAGACAGGGCCAGCCACTGGCTGATCGACTGACGCATGTCCTGTTCGTCATCAACGATTGCGATTTTTAACGCTGTAGGCATTTGAAAGCCCCCTTGCTTCGACCTTATTCGGCCGCTTCGATGTCCTGCTCACCATTCTCAATCAATGGCAACTGAACTTCAAACACAGCACCGCCATTCTGGCCATTTCGCGCGGTTAACCGCCCGCCAAGGTCCGTCACGATGCCTGAACTGATCGCCAGACCCAACCCGACGCCCTCGCCGGGCATCTTCGTCGTGTAGAAT
>JABDPP010000087.1 GCA_013042765.1 Litoreibacter sp. | reverse complement strand
GGCTGTCATGCACCGTCACAGGCGTCGAGCGCTTTGGGGAAGCGTTTCGCGTGGCAACGGATCAGGGCGACCTGGTCGCCAAATCCGTCGTGGTTGCAACCGGCGGGAAATCGATCCCAAAGATGGGCGCGACCGGGTTCGGTTATCAAATCGCCGAACAGTTCGACATCCCAGAGGTCGAAACGCGGCCCGCCCTTGTGCCTCTGACCTTCGCCACGCAGGAGCTTGAAGCCACCAAGCCCCTGTCCGGTGCATCCGTCTCTGCAAGGGTGAGTTGCAGGGGCACCAGCTTCGAGGAAGGGCTCCTGTACACTCATCGTGGCCTGTCGGGACCTTCGATACTGCAAATCTCATCTTATTGGCGTGAGGGCGACGCATTGGAGATCGACCTGCACACAGCCGCAGATCTGACAGAGCAGCTCAAGAAGGATCGGCAGAGCGCGGGGCGTTTGTCCCTAAAGAACGCGCTTGCGCGGCACTTGCCGGAAAAACTTGCCATCATGCTCGTTGCGCGCAGCGGGTTATCCGGAAATCTCGCAGATCAGTCGAACAAGGACATTGAGACGTTGGGGGACCTTATCCACCACTGGCATGTGAAGCCGGTCGGATCAGAGGGATATCGGACCGCAGAAGTGACCGCTGGAGGTGTGGACACAAACGCGCTGGACGCCCGCACCATGCAGGCGCGATCGGTTCCGGGGCTCTTCTTCATCGGCGAGGTCGTGGATGTCACCGGCTGGCTTGGCGGCTACAACTTCCAGTGGGCATGGTCATCGGGTTGGGCGGCAGGCCAGGTTGCCTAAACACGGCAGGGACTTTTTTTCGCAAGTTCGTCGAACGCCATTAACTCCGTGACGAGTGCCGACATCTGATCAATCGGGATCATATTTGGCCCATCTGAGGGGGCATTGTCGGGGTCTTCGTGGGTCTCAATGAACACGCCGGCAATCCCGAGCGATACTGCTGCGCGCGCCATGACAGGCGCGAACTCACGCTGGCCTCCGGACGACCCGCCCTGCCCACCGGGCTGCTGCACCAAATGGGTGGCGTCCATGATCACAGGGTATCCGGTTTTCGCCAGGGTCGGGAGGCTGCGGAAATCAGCGACCAGCGTGTTGTACCCGAATGACGAGCCGCGCTCGGTCAACATGATCCGTTCGTTTCCGGTGGACGCCACCTTGGCGGCCACGTTTGGCATATCCCAAGGCGCCAGGAACTGACCTTTCTTGACGTTGACAACAGCCCCTGTCTCTCCGGCAGCCAGAAGCAGATCTGTCTGCCGACAAAGGAACGCCGGTATCTGAAGGACATCAGCTACCGCCGCGACCGTGGCACACTGTTCCGGCCCGTGCACATCCGTGAGAACTGGGCAGCCAATGCGATCCTTGACACCCGCCAGTATCTCGAGTCCTTTTTCCATCCCGACGCCCCGTTTTCCGGACAGGGAGGTCCGGTTCGCCTTGTCGTAGGATGCCTTGAAAATGAACGCGGCTCCGGCATCAGCGCAAAACTCGGCCATCTGCTCCGCAAGCATAAGGGCATGATCCTGCGACTCCAACTGGCAGGGACCGGCGATGACGGTCAGAGGGAGGTCATTGGAGATCGAGACCTCACCAATCGAGACTGTTTTCATGTAAAACTATACCTGTTCGCGCAAGATCGAAGCTGTCAGAGAGACCATCAGATAAATCCCTGAAAAGATCAGGAAGGCAAGGACCGTATTTTCAAACACACGGGGATAACTCGGCTCATCGGGCGCCAACGGGCTGACCGCGAGCGAAAGATAACGGACCTGCCGATTGGCTTCCATGCGTGCCGACTCGTATTGCGCCTCCGCCTGGAACAGCATCTCCTGCCGGGTCTCCAGTTCGGATTGCGCGACCATCATTTCGGCCGTAATCCGGGCAAGCGACCCCGAAGCAGTGCTGCTTTCGGTCAATTCCGCGCGCTTTTCTGCGATGAGCTTTTCGATCTCCTCGATCTTGTTTTCGGCCGCGTTCACTTTCGCCTGGTTGGGCTGCGCGTTATCCAGAGTCGTCCGCAGATTCAGCCGTTCGGTCAGGAGATCACCTTCCAGAGTTGCGATCTGGCTCATTACAGCCGCAATCTCGCTTTCGGGGTTCAGCACTCCTAGCTTTTCCTGCAATTCGACGATCCGTTGCTGCGCGGCGAACATCTTCCCTTCTGCCTCTTTGCGGCCTTCATCCGCACCCTGCATCTGGTCTGACCTCAACCGCGCCGTCAGTTGATCCACCTGCTGCTCAGCATAGGCGATCAACTGCCTGGAGAAGCGCGCGCTCACCTCTGGGTCGGCCGCGATGACATCCATCTTGATGATACCTTCGGTGGTATCGAAGCCAATCTTGACGTGTTTGCGGAATACTTTGTAAGCGTCTTCGTTGCTGGCATCCGGCGCGAGGCGCTGAATGGCATCAATTTCGGGATCGCTGAAATGCGCCTTGAAGCCTTCGTCCTGATCCAGCCGCAGCAATGCATCACGGGAATTGAGATACCCCTGGACCGTGATCGAATCCTGCGAGTTGGCGAGGCCGGTTCCTGCGAACAGCCCGCCGATCCCCCCGCCGCCAGATTGCTCTGCTTTTTGGATGATGAACTCCGAATGCGTCGAATACATTGGTGTGGCCACAGAGTGGTAATAGTAGCCGGCCACAAACGTCGGCAGCAGAACGAAAAACAAAAGCCTTATACCCAACATGGCAGCACGGCGTCTGCGCCTGCGCACGATGTCGCGTTGCATATCCATGATCTGCTGGGCCCGCTCGGCCTCCGAGGTGACGGCGAGCGCCGGCACTTCAGATTTCTCGCTCACCTTGGCCGGCAGAGCCGACAGCATCTTCTGCTGTGTTGCATCTACTGTTTCGTCAGAGACGACCAACTCCAACATGTTGGATCGTTTGAACGGATCAATGCCCTTGGCCCGAAGAAGCCGAACTGCATCGTAATCCGAACTGGGGCTCAGCCCCTGTTTCTGTGCCACACGGCGGGCCATCCGCAACTGGCGACCGGTCAGGTTCTCCTTGCGAATGTCGTCTATTTCCTCAGCTGGCGACTTCGGCGTCTCGGCTGCGGGATCGTCGGGTGCGCCTCCCGCAGCGTCGCCCGCGTTGGCTGTTTCCCGCCGCTCGCTTCCGGTCTCGGCTTCAGTGCCGATTTCGCCCGCCTCGATCTCTGCAGCTTCGGCTTCCGAAACTGCGCCCGCGGTGTTTCGGACACGGAACTTTCGCGCTTTAACTTTGGTAGTCATAAAGCCTCTTCGCCTCTTCCAGGGTATCAAACATATGCAATCGCCCGTTCTTCAGAACCGCGGCGGTCTTGCAGAACTTCTCCAGAGTCGCCGCCTGATGCGATACGATGATCACGGTCGCCTTTTTGAGACGATCCTGTAGCATTGTTCCCGCCTTGCGGTTGAACTCGACATCCGTGCTGGCTGGCATGCCTTCATCGATTAGCAGGATATCGAATTCCAGTGCCAGCATCAGCGCAAAAGTCAGGCGCGCCCGCATACCGGAGCTGTAAACGCCCACCGGCATATCGAAATATTCCTCAAGCCCGCAAAGATACCGGCAAAACGCCTCCACGTAGTCCGGATCCAGACTGTAGAGTCGAGCAATATAGCGGCAGTTTTCCGTGGCCGTGTGCCTACTGACAACACCGCCCATGAAGCCCAAGGGAAAGGAAATTCGGCTGCTGCGAAATATCTCCCCCTCGTCAGGTTTTTCCAAGCCGGCCATCATGTTGATGAGGGTGGTTTTTCCAGTCCCGTTTGGCGCGAGGATACCCATGGAGTTGCCCAACTCCACACGGAAAGACGCGCGATCGAGAATGACCTTGCGCTGCACACCCGTCCAGAAGGACTTGCTAACGTTCCTAAACTCTATCATCGGGCGAGTCCCACCTCAGATACCCGCGTGATATGTCACTGCTCTGCGGGTCGTTAGGCGCATTCGAGGCGCCCCTTTGGGCACACTATGTCGGACAACACCCCTTTCATTCAACGAAAAACACGTAAAAATACCATGACCGATGCCGCATTACGCCAGTTTCTGCCTAACTCCTGCGGCCATTTGCATCGTTAATCTCGGCGCGATGGTCGCCTGATAGTTCGAAAAACTGATCGCGCGATAAGCAGATCTATGGGCGCTCGGAGCCCCCTGCGCAATGTCATACAGTATTATGTTAATTTTGAATCTCTCCATGGCAAATTCATGACAATTTTGGTCGGTTTCGCTTGAGGTCAGACACGATTTGCAACAAATAGGCACGAATCCGACGGCTAAATTAGATCAGGAGTTCGCGTGTCCCTCTTCCTTATCGTTGCCCTGCCCTTTATCGGGGCCCTGCTGCCGGGGCTTATGAACTCTGCCGGCCGTACCGCCTGTGCAAGTGTCACCTTCACCGTCACCCTTGCCGCCCTTGTGGGGCTTCTGACGAACCTGCCCAGCGTTCTTGCGGGCGAGGTTGTCATGGCACGGATCGACTGGATCCCGTCGCTCGGGCTGAACTTCACTCTCATGCTGGACGGGCTCGGGTTCTTCTTTGCAGCCCTGATCCTTGGGATCGGGTTGCTGATTATCGCCTACGCGCGCGGTTATCTGGCCCGGCGTGACAATATGGGTGAGTTTTTCACTTACCTACTGCTGTTTCAGGGCGCGATGGTGGGGATCGTCCTATCGGATAATATCCTTCTTTTGCTGGTGTTCTGGGAACTTACATCGCTCTCTTCCTTCCTGCTGATCGGTTATTGGAAGCATCTGCCCGAGGGCCGTCAGGGCGCGCGTATGGCGCTGACGGTGACCGGCATGGGAGGCCTGGCGATGATCGCTGGCATGCTCATCCTCGGCCAGATCGTTGGTAGCTATGACCTGAGCGTCATTCTGGAAAACCGCGAAATGATTCAGGATAGCCCGCTCTACGTGCCGGCGTTGCTTCTGATCCTGCTCGGCTGCTTCACCAAATCCGCGCAGTTCCCTTTCCATTTCTGGTTGCCGCACGCGATGGCCGCGCCGACCCCTGTGTCGGCCTACCTGCACTCAGCGACCATGGTGAAGGCGGGTATTTTCCTGATGGCGCGCATGTGGCCAGTGCTTTCGGGAACACCGGAATGGTTCGTGATCGTAACCACTGCCGGACTACTGACCATGACCCTGGGCGCGGTAATCGCGCTGTTCAAGCACGACCTCAAGGCGCTTCTGGCGTTCTCCACGGTAAGCCATCTGGGCCTTATCACCATGCTCTTGGGCACCGGGACGGCGTTTGGCGCGATGGCCGCTATCTTTCACATTCTGAATCACGCCACATTCAAAGCCGCACTCTTCATGTCCGCAGGCATCATCGACCACGAAGCGCATACCCGTGACATCCGCCGTCTTGGCGGCCTGCGTCACCTGATGCCGGTCACCTTCGTGATCGCAACAGTGGCCGCACTCTCGATGGCGGGCATCCCGCTCCTCAACGGCTTCCTGTCCAAGGAAATGATGCTCGAAGAGGCGACCCACACGGTACTGTTCAACGCTCCCTGGCTGGTGCCGGGCCTTGCAACCTTCGCCTCGCTGTTTTCTGCCGCCTACAGCTTCCGCCTGATCACGCATGTGTTCCTCGGCAAGATACGCGACGATTATCCTGCGAAGCCGCATGATCCCGGTGCAGGCCTTTGGTTGCCTCCCGCGATCCTTGTCGTGCCTGTGATCGTGATCGGTATTGCCCCCTTCCTGGCGGAACCGCTGGTCAAGCTTGTGACCTACGACGTGCTGGGCGGCGCTGCCGAAGTGCCCAAGGCGTATTTCAAGATCTGGCATGGACTGGTGCCAGCACTCTTTATGTCGATTATCGCCGTATTCGGCGGTCTCATCCTTTTGATGGCCTACCGTCCCGCGCTGCGTATCTGGGATGGCGCCCCGCGCCCCGAGGCCAAAGAGATCTTCGAGGCAATCATCGCCGCAGCCGTGGCTTTTGCCCGGCAGGTGATCCTGTCGGTGCATAACGGGTCCTTTTCTCGCTACAGCGCGATCGCCGCTGTCACCATCCTCGCGCTTGGGTATCACGCCTGGACCACTGGCACGCTTGGGGCCGCGACGCGCGACATGCAGCCCACCAGCCCTGTCGCCATTGCCGGCTGGGTGATGCTGGTGGCCGCGACCGGCGGGCTGGTGTTCCTACACCGTAACCGCCTGCTCGCGCTGATCCTGATCGGGATTGTTGGCCTGATGGTCTCCGTGGGCTTTGTTTTCTTCAGCGCACCGGATCTGGCGATGACGCAATTCACCGTCGAGGTGGTGACAATCATCCTGCTGCTCTTGGCGCTGAACTTCCTGCCGAAAACCACCCCGATCGAGAGCACCGTGCTGCTCAGGGTGCGTGACGCGGCCGTCGCAATCGCAGGCGGTCTCGCCGCCATGGCACTGTCCTGGCACTACCTCCTGCGCGATACGATTGCGCCGTCGATTTCCGAATTCCATCTGGCCAATTCCTATAAGGGTGGCGGCGGCACCAACGTCGTGAACGTGATCCTCGTGGATTTCCGGGGCTTTGACACCTATGGCGAGATCATCGTTCTAGGGATCGCCGCACTTCTGATCTATGCCCTGACCGAGACGTTGTTGTCGGGTCCTGTCCGGGCTCGCCTGCTCAATAGGGTCCCGACCGAGCCTGTGGCGGGGAACATGCACCCAATGATGATGGTGGTGCTGACGCGGGTCATCATGCCGGTGGTGCTGATGGTCGGGTTCTACATCTTCTTCCGTGGGCATAACGAACCTGGCGGCGGCTTTATCGCCGGTCTGATCGTGTCGATCGCCGTCGTGATGCAATATATGGCCAGCGGGTTTAGCTGGGCCTCGGCGCGTCTGCGCTATCCCTATCACGGCGTGATTGGCGCAGGTGTGCTGGTTGCGGGTTTGACCGGGATTGGGTCGTGGTTCGTCTCGAAACCCTTCCTGACCACAGATTTCACTTATGTGCGCATTCCGCCCTTCAACGAGTTCGAGCTTGCGACTGCGCTGTTGTTCGACCTTGGCGTATTTCTCAGCGTCGTCGGCGCCGTGATGTTGTCGCTGGAAAGCTTCTCGCGTCTGGCACGCACGGCCTACACCAAGGACAGCGAATACCCGATGGACATCGACCCCTCCCGCGAAGACGATCCGCCCGAAGGCGCCCCGGCAAAGGAGGGCGTGTGACATGGAATTCCTCGTCGCCTCTGCCATTGGCATTCTGACCGCAGGCGGGATCTACCTGCTGCTTCGTCTGCGGACCTTCCCGGTGATCCTCGGAATCTCACTTCTGACCTACGCGGTTAATGTATTTCTCTTCGCGTCGGGCCGATTGACGATCGGCGCGTCGCCCATCCTGATCAAGGGGGTCGAGACCTATACCGACCCGCTGCCACAAGCGCTGGTGCTCACTGCCATTGTGATCTCCTTCGGGATGACGGCCGTGATCGTGATGATCGCGCTTGGCGCCTTCCTTGGGTCCAACGACGACCATGTGGATGATCAACCAGAGGATGATGCGCCACGGGCGGAGGACGCGACATGACCCATTGGATCATCTTGCCGGTCGTCCTGCCGGCCATCCTTGCTCCGTTCATCGTTTTGGCCGCGCGCTATCACATCACGATTCAGCGCGTCTTTTCCGTGGTCGGGGTTATGGCTCAAATCGTGCTGGGTATCGGCCTCGCCTGGCAAAGCTCAGACGGAACCGTCACACTTTATCAACTTGGTGACTGGGCCGCGCCCTTCGGTATCGTGTTGGTGGGAGATCGCCTGTCGACGCTGATGGTATTGCTGACGGCAGTTCTGGCAATGTTTGTTCTGCTCTATGCCATCGGGTCGGGCTGGGACCAACGCGGGCGACATTTCCATGCTCTTTATCAGTTCCAGCTGATGGGGATCATGGGTGCGTTCCTGACCGGCGACCTGTTCAACCTCTTCGTCTTTTTCGAGGTGCTGTTGATCGCCTCTTATGGTCTCATGATCCATGCCGGTGGCGACGCCCGGCTGCGGGCCGGCGTGCAATATGTGCTCTACAACCTCGTTGGATCGACCCTGTTCCTGTTCGCTCTCGGCGCTCTCTATGCCGAAACAGGCACGCTCAACATGGCTGACCTCGCGCAGCGGGCGGAGCTCATCACGGCCGATGCGACAGTCGGCATCCGCATCGCCGCAGTGCTGCTGATCCTGGTCTTCATGATCAAGGCCGCAGTCGTGCCGCTGCATTTCTGGCTGCCGTCGAGCTATGCCGAGGCTCCGGCACCGGTTGCCGCGCTCTTTGCCATCATGACCAAGGTCGGCGCCTACGCGATCATCCGGGTATATACCCTCGTCTTTCCACCTGATCTCGAAGTTACAGCCGGTCTGCACGGTGTCTGGCTGTTGCCGGCCGCGCTCATCTCGATCGCGGTTGGCATGGTGGGTATCCTAGCTGCCCGCAAACTGGACAGGCTGGTTGCCTTTTCCGTGATCGGATCTATGGGCATGGTGATGACCGCCATTGCGCTCTTTACCCCCGAGGGGATCGCGGCCGCGCTCTATTACATCGTGCACTCAACACTGGCCGCCGCCGCGCTTTTCCTGATCGTCGATCTGGTGCGCGACAGCCGGGCCGACCTGCGCCTGAGCCTGCAGCCGCCCGTTGCCGGTGCCGCCATGACGGCTGGCCTGTTCTTTGTCGCGGCGATCGCGATGGCAGGCCTTCCGCCCCTGTCGGGCTTTATTGGTAAATTGCTGATCCTGAACGCGTCGTTCGACACGGACGCCACTGTTTGGGTTTGGGGAACCGTGCTGATTGGCAGCCTGATCGCAATCGTCGGCTTTGGTCGCGCGGGCAGCATGGTGTTCTGGAAGGCCCAGAGCCTTGTACCAGACGAGGAGGAAGACAGGCAGGAGACCGAGCAAGAGGAGCCGATGCAGGAGGCCCCCTCGATACTGTCTTACGTGGCCGTCGGCGGTCTGCTGGCGCTTCTGGTGGCCCATACGGTCTTTGCCGGTCAGGTCATCGCTTATACCAAGACGATTGCTGCACAGCTGTTTGCACCGGACACCTATATCGAGACCGTGCTCGAAACCCCGGGGAAACTGAGCGACAAGAAGGCGGAGAAGTACTGATATGGCACGCGCATTCAACTGGCTGATACCGCACCCGTTCCTGACGCTTATCCTGACCGTGGTCTGGACCTTGCTTCAAAACAATGTCTCGGCCGGAATGGTGATCTTTGGCCTGATCCTCGGCATCATCATCCCGCTGATCACATCGGTCTGGTGGCCGGATCGGCCCAAAGGGTTCCGGCTGGGTAAGATGATCCTCTACAGCTTCGTGGTGATCTGGGACATCGTGGTCGCGAACGTACAGGTGGCCTGGATTGTTCTGACGCGCCCCAACGCCTCGCTGCGCCCTGCTTGGGTTGTCATTCCGCTGGAGCTGAAACAGCCCGAGGCGATCACCATCCTTGCCGGCACCATCACCCTGACCCCGGGTACAGTGTCCGCCGATCTTTCGGATGAGGGCCACAGCCTGCTGGTCCACGCGCTCGACTGCCCAGACCCCGACGCCGTCCGAGACGAGATCAAAGACCGCTACGAGCGCCGCCTGCTGGAGATTTTCGCATGACCCTTGCTACCGACATCATGAATTTTGCGATTATGGCCGCCTTTGTCGTCGTGGCATTGGCTCAGATC
>JABDPP010000369.1 GCA_013042765.1 Litoreibacter sp. | reverse complement strand
TTCTTGGGCCGCGACGTGACTGCGCGTGATAAAGTTGCGCGGGCCCGCATGGGCCTCGGACGCACCTTCCAGATTTCGGCTCTGGCAATGGAGGACACGGTGCTCCAGAACGTCTTACTGGGTGCCGTCGGGGCGCAAAGGCAGGCATTCCGCTTCTTTGCCCCGGCTCTCGATCAGAAGGCCTTGAACGGCATTGCGGAGACGGCCTTGCAGCGGGTTGGACTTGAGGACAAAGCAGGCACCAAGACAGCCGAGCTCTCCCACGGTCAGCGTCGGCAACTGGAAGTCGCAGTAGCCCTGACGCTCTCCCCGAAGGCCTTTATCATGGACGAACCCATGGCAGGTCTGGGCGCGGAAGGCTCACGCCGGTTGACCGGTTTTCTCGACAAGCTGCGTGCAGAGGCGCCGATCCTACTGGTCGAGCATGACATGGACGCTGTCTTCGCGCTGGCCGACAGGATCACGGTGCTGGACTACGGGCAGGTCATCGCCTCAGGCACACCGGACGAGATCCGCAAGGATGCCGAAGTCCGCCGGGCCTATCTGGGAGATAACCCATGAGTCTGCTCTCTCTCGACGGTGTTTCCGCCTTCTACGGCGCCAGCCAGGCGCTGTTCGACGTGTCGCTGACGCTTGAGGAAGGGCAGGTTCTCGCCCTGCTCGGCCGCAATGGCATGGGCAAGACGACGACGATCAAGACAATCTTCAGAATGGTGCCCGCCAGGACCGGTGCTATCCGTTTTGACGGGAATGATCTTTCCACGCTGCCGTCCCACAAGGTGGCGCGACTGGGCCTAGGACTGGTGCCCGAGGGCCGCCGTTGCTTTGCCAAGCTGAGTGTGTCGGAGAACCTGACGGCCGCCGCCCGCCCCGGTCACTGGGACCTTGCACGGGTCGCGGCGCTGTTCCCGCGCCTTGCGGAGCGGCCCGACCAGATGGCTGCGTCCCTTTCGGGCGGCGAGCAGCAGATGCTGGCGATCGGGCGTGCGCTTATGACCAACCCGCGCCTGCTGGTGCTCGACGAGGCGACCGAAGGGCTTGCGCCAATCGTGCGGCAGGAAATCTGGGCCGCAATCGCCCAACTCAAGCGCGACAGCGGCCTGTCGATCCTCGTGGTCGATAAATCCCTGCGGGAGCTTGAGCAGGTCGCCGATAGCGCCGCGATCCTGCAGCGCGGGGCAACCGTGTGGTCAGGCCCGTTCGTCGATCTCAGCGCGGAGTTGCGGGATCGTTACCTTGGCGTGTGACGGGACAAGGGCCACCGCGCCGGCTACTCTGAACCAAACGATAAGGAGACTGGCATGACAGATCCGGTGCAAACCCTGCTCGACCTGCTGTCGATCGAACGGCTTGAACAGGATCTGTTTCGGGGGATTGGGTCAGGCGGCGAGACCAGCAAACGTATTTTTGGCGGGCAGGTCGTGGCGCAGGCGCTTGCCGCCGCGTATCACACGGTAGAAGACCGCGCTTGTCATTCGCTGCACGCCTATTTCCTGCGCCCAGGGGATCCATCGATCCCGGTGATATACGAAGTGGACCGGGCCCGCGATGGTGGCAGTTTCACGACACGGCGGGTGATCGCGATCCAGCACGGGCGGCAGATATTCAATATGGCCGCCTCGTTCCATGCCGAAGAAGACAGCCCGAGCCACCAGCATGACATGCCGGACGCACCAGCACCCGAAGGGCTAGAGGACAGGCTGGAGCGGCGTGCAGCGATGGTGGACCGGGTACCCGAAGAACGGCGCAAGGACTTTCTGCGACCGTCGCCCATCGAAGTGCGCGAGGTGGAGCCCGTCGATCCGCTCGATCCGCAAGTCTCATCAGACCGCCACAGCCTCTGGTTTCGCGTGGCCCGGCCCGTCGACGGGCCGGCTTGGCTGCATCAATGCCTGCTTACCTATGCGTCGGACATGTATCTGCTCAGCTCTGCCATGCGCCCGCATGGAGAAAGCTACATGTCAGGCCGGGTGATGACGGCGAGCCTCGATCACGCGGTCTGGTTTCATCGCCCCGCCCGCTTTGACGAATGGCATCTCTACACGATGGACAGCCCGTTCTCGGGCGGTGCCCGCGGCTTTAACCGGGGCGCAATCTACAGCAGTGACGGCGCGCTTGTCGCCAGTACGGCGCAAGAAGGCCTGACCCGCCCGCTGCGCAAGTGAAACGCTGAAAGGCTTCAAGCCTTTTCTAGCGCGATGGCGATGCCCTGACCGACGCCCACGCACATCGTGGCGAGCGCCAGTCTGCCGCCGCGCTCGTGCAGATCGAGCGCCGCTGATCCCGTGATCCGAGCCCCCGACATACCCAACGGATGGCCCAGCGCAATCGCTCCGCCATTCGGGTTGATATGCTCCGCACCTTCCGGCAGGCCCAGCTCACGCAAAACGGCAATGCCCTGAGCCGCGAAGGCCTCGTTCAGCTCGACAATATCGAATTCGGAAGGCGTGACCCCAAGCCGCGCGCAGAGCTTGTTAACCGCAGGCACCGGTCCAACCCCCATGACACGGGGCGCGACACCGGCCACAGCCCCGCCAAGAACACGGGCAAGCGGTTTCAGATCATGTTTTTCAACTGCCCGGGCTGATGCAACGATCAAGGCCGCTGCTCCGTCATTCACGCCCGAAGCATTGCCCGCGGTAACACACCCACCGTCGCGGAACGGGGCCTTCAACGCCGCCAGTTTCTCGACCGTCACCGCACGTGGATGCTCATCCATGTCAACGCTGATCGCCGCGCCCCTGCGTTGCGGGACCTCCACGGGAGTAATTTCGCGGTCCAGCCGGCCACTCGTTTGCGCCGCGGCAGCGCGCTCCTGCGACCGAAAGGCGAACGCATCCTGATCGGCGCGCGAAATTCCATAAGCCTCCGCCACGTTTTCTGCCGTCTCCGGCATGCTGTCGGTGCCGTATTGCGCCTTCATCAACGGGTTGACGAAGCGCCAACCGATTGTCGTGTCAAAAATCTCGGCATTTCGGGAGAACGCGACATCCGCCTTTGGCATGACAAAGGGCGCACGCGACATGGACTCAACGCCGCCGGCGACAACCAGATCGGCCTCACCCGCCTGGATTGCGCGGGCCGCATCGATCACCGCATTCATACCGGAGCCACAGAGCCGATTGACGGTCACACCCGCGATCACCTCGGGCAGGCCCGCCAAAAGCGCTGACATGCGCGCGACGTTCCGGTTGTCCTCACCAGCCTGATTTGCCGCGCCAAAGATCACGTCATCGACCTGCGCCCAGTTGGCACCCGGATTGCGGGTCATAAGAGCGCGGATCGGCACCGCACCCAAATCATCCGCGCGGACCGAGGAGAGCGCACCACCAAACCGACCAATCGGCGTGCGAATGTAATCACAGATGAATGCCTCGTTCATAAACCTCTCCGAACCATTTGAGGACCTGCGCCCCGTCGCGTCAGACCATGCACCAAGCTTTGGAGATTGGCCACCATGGGGGCCAGAGCACTTGCAACATGCAGACATCTTTGGTCTTGATGGCGGCCATGGGGGAACATGCCATCACAGGGCAGCCGGTTCGCTGGGTGCATGACCTGATCGCCGGAAAGCCAGAACAGGCGATGGCGATCATCGAGGACAGCGGCGCAGCCTTTACCTATGGCCAGCTTGACACGATGACCCGGACCCTGAGCGAGACCTTGACCAACCACGGCGTGCGTCCGGGAGATCGGATCATGCTGGTATCGGAGAACTGCGCAACCTACGCTGCCGCCATTCTCGCGGCCTCCCGCCTCAAAGCCTGGATTTCCCCAGTCAACGCCCGCCAGACCACCGCAGAGATCGATGCGATCCGCGACCATAGCGGCGCGCGCTGCATGATCTTCACACCGGAAGCTTCCGCAGCCTCAAGGACCCATGCCGAACGCCTTGGCGCGATCAAGCTAGGCCGGATCGACAGCGGCGCTATTATGGTGACCCCAGTTCAGGACGCGATACCCGAACCGGTGGAAGGCGCACCCACCGACCGCGTCGCTGCCCTCCTCTACACCACTGGAACGACAAGCACGCCAAAGGGGGTCATGCTGACCCATGCCAATCTTTGCTGGAATGCCCGCGTTTCGGCAAAGCTCCGGGGGATGACGCCGAATGACACGGTTCTGGGGGTTCTGCCGGGCACCCATGTGTTCGGCTTTTCTTCCAGCTTCCTATCATCGCTCTACGCGGGATCCTGTATTCGCTTCATCTCACGCTTCTCCCCCGATGCGGTGCTGGATGCATTCGCGGAAGGCGCTTCGATTATGTCCGGCGTTCCCCAGATGTATGCCCATATCCTCCGCCATCTGGGGGAGACCGGGCGAGCCTACACAGCGCCTCGGCTGCATTACATCTCCGCAGGCGGCGCGCCGCTCGACCCTGATTGGAAGACCCGGATCGAGGCGATCTTTGGTCTTCCTTTGAACAATGGCTACGGCTTGACGGAAACCTCCCCGTCTGTAGCGGCAACCCGGGCCGACAATCCCGTTTCCGATCTCTCCTGCGGGCCTCCACTAGAAGATGTCGCTTTGGAGATTGCCAATCCGGACGCGGACGGCATCGGCGAGCTTCTGATCCGAAGCCCCGGCGTTCTGAAAGGCTATTACCGCGATCCTGACCTGACCGCGCAAACGCTGGAGCCGGACGGCACCTTCCATAGCGGAGACCTCGCCCACATCGATGAAAACGGCAACCTGCACCTCGTGGGCCGTCTGAAAGAGTTGATTATCCGCTCGGGATTCAACGTTTATCCGCCAGAGATCGAGGCCATGCTCACCCGCCATGACAAGGTCTCGCTGGCCGCAGTGGTTGGGCGTCCAGTGCCGGGTGACGAAGAGGTGATAGCATTTACTCTCACCGACGGTGCGGTCTGCGAAGCGGAGCTACACGCGTTCCTGCGCGACCGCCTCGCGCCCTACAAACTGCCGCGCCATATCGTAATCGCGAACGAGTTGCCCACTGCGGCAACCGGAAAAATCCTCAAACATAAGCTGGTCTCACATTTCGCAAAAGCCCTCGCGGAGCGCGATACAAAACAGGAAACCGGGCCATGAAAACACCTATCAACGAAATCGTCTCTCTCGAGAAGGTCGACGATATCGGTCTGATTTCCCTAAAAAATCCCCCGGTCAACGCAGCATCTCACGCCTTGCGCACAGGGCTTCTGGAGGCGGTGACGCAGGCCGACGACGATCCGGACATTCATGTGATCGCGCTCTATGGCGAAGGCCGTTCTTTTATCGCGGGTGCCGATATCCGTGAATTCGGCCAGCAGCCACGCGAGCCGCTTCTTCCCGGCATCTGCACCCGGATCGAGGCCGCCAAGACACCCGTTATCTCGATCCTCCATGGCGCGGCCCTCGGCGGAGGGCTCGAGACCGCGCTGGGGACCCATGGCCGTGTCGCCATAGAAGGCGTCAAGATCGGATTTCCCGAAGTTACGCTCGGCATCATCCCGGGTGCGGGCGGGACCCAGCGCGCCCCGCGGCTGTGCGGCATCCCTGCCGCGCTCGACCTGATTACAACCGGACGGCGGATCAGCCCCGCGGAGGCTTTGAAACTGCGTCTGGTGGATCGGGTAACCACTGGCGCGCCCCGCCATGTCGCCCTGTCCGCAGCGCGCGAGGTTCTTGCAGGCACGTTTCAGACGCGCCGGGTTCGCGACATGGACGTGATACCTGATCCGGACGCCATCGTGCGGGCCAAAGAAGATGTCGTGCGGCGCGCACCAAACCTGTTCTCACCGCTCAAATGTGTCGAGGCCGTGGAAGCCAGTACCCGGCCGATTGACGAGGGTATCCCCTTCGAACGTGCTCTCTTTAGAGAGTGCATCGACAGCCCCCAGCGCGCCGGCTTGATCCACGCTTTCTTCGCAGAACGGGCGGTGGCCAAGATCCCCGAAGCCGATGCAATCCCCCGGCATATCGAAACGATCGGGATCGTCGGCTCTGGAACCATGGGCTCGGGCATCGCGACCGCGGCATTGTTATCAGGTTTTTCGGTCGTGCTGACCGAACGTGACGAAGAGGCGTTGAGGCGCGGGCGCGAGACGATCTCCCGCAACCTCGACGGAGCCGTCAAGCGCGGTAAACTGTCCGAAGACAAGCGGGCGCTTGTCGGAGATGCTTTGGACGCCACGGTCTCGCTTGCGGGCCTTGCGGAGGTCGATCTCGTGATCGAGGCCGCGTTCGAAGATATGGCGGTAAAGAAAGAGATTTTCGAACAGCTGGACCGGATCTGCAAACCCGGCGCCTTGCTGGCCACCAACACTTCCTATCTCGACATCAACGAGATCGCCGCCGCAACCGGACGGCCAGAGGATGTGTTTGGACTGCATTTCTTCTCCCCCGCCCATGTCATGCGGCTGCTCGAGGTCGTGGTTGCGGACCAGACCGCACCGGACGCAGTTGCCACCGGTTTTGCCCTGGCAAGAGGGTTTCGCAAAGTTGCTGTGCGAGCGGGTGTCTGCGACGGGTTCATCG
>JABDPP010000368.1 GCA_013042765.1 Litoreibacter sp. | reverse complement strand
TTCAGGGCTTCGACCTCTGCCGCGTCCTTCTCGTCCGCCAGAGCGAGCTGCCACCACTGGCCACGGCTCAACGTTTCTAGAAGGGATTCGTCGATCATCGAGTTGGCCTTGACGCCTTTCGGGCCCTTCACGGCCTTCTTGCCCATGATCAGCGTCTGAAGACGTGCGTAGATGTTGCGATCCAGGATCGCCATCTCGTCATCGCGGTCCCGTGCAAGGCTCTCGACTTCCTCACGCTCAATCTGCAGGGAGCGTTCGTCCTTCTCGACACCGTGACGGTTGAACACCCGCACTTCCACGACAGTCCCGAAATCACCGGGCTTCACGCGCAGCGAGGTATCACGAACATCGGATGCCTTTTCCCCGAAGATGGCGCGCAGAAGCTTTTCTTCCGGCGTCATCGGGCTCTCGCCCTTCGGAGTGATCTTGCCGACCAGAATATCGCCCGGCTCAACTTCAGCACCGATATAAACGATGCCCGCTTCGTCGAGGTTGCGCAGAGCTTCCTCACCGACATTCGGGATATCGCGGGTGATCTCTTCCGGACCCAGCTTGGTGTCACAGGCGGCGACTTCGAATTCCTCGATATGGATCGAGGTGAAGACGTCGTCACGCGCGATGCGCTCGGAGATCAGGATCGAGTCCTCGTAGTTGTAGCCATTCCAGGGCATGAACGCGACGAGCACGTTCTTACCCAGAGCCAGTTCGCCCATATCCGTGGACGGGCCATCGGCAATGACTTCGCCTTTGACAACCTTGCTACCAACTTTGACCAGCGGGCGCTGGTTGATGCAGGTGTTCTGGTTGGAACGCTGGAACTTGCGCAGACGGTAGATGTCCACGCCGGGGTCGCCCGGCTCCAGATCATCAGTCACGCGTACAACAATCCGGGTCGAGTCGACCTGGTCGATGATACCGCCGCGGGCCGCCTGGATGGCAGCGCCCGAATCCGTTGCCACGACGCCTTCGATACCGGTACCCACATAAGGAGCATCGGCCTGCAGAAGCGGCACAGCCTGACGTTGCATGTTCGAACCCATCAGAGCCCGGTTCGCGTCGTCATTCTCAAGGAACGGGATCAGCGAGGCGGCCACGGAGACCAACTGCTTCGGAGACACGTCGATCAGGTCTACGTTTTCATTGGGCTGCAGCATGTACTCGCCGGCCTGACGGGTAGAGACCAGATCGTTTACGAACTTGCCCTTCTCGTCGAGCTTGGCGTTCGCCTGCGCCACGGTGTGACGCATCTCCTCGGTTGCGGACATGTAGTGAACTTCGTCCGTCACCTGACCGTTTTCGACCTTGCGATAAGGCGTCTCGATAAAGCCGTATTTGTTCACGCGAGCGAAGGTCGCCAGCGAGTTGATCAGACCAATATTCGGGCCTTCCGGCGTTTCAATCGGGCACATCCGGCCATAGTGGGTCGGGTGCACGTCGCGCACCTCAAAACCCGCACGTTCGCGTGTCAGACCACCCGGGCCAAGCGCCGAAAGACGACGTTTGTGAGTAACTTCCGACAGCGGGTTCGTCTGGTCCATGAACTGGCTGAGCTGTGACGATCCGAAGAATTCGCGGACAGCGGCAGCGGCCGGTTTCGCGTTGATCAGATCCTGCGGCATGACCGTGTCGATCTCGACCGAGGACATGCGCTCCTTGATTGCGCGCTCCATGCGAAGCAGGCCGACGCGATACTGGTTTTCCATCAGCTCACCGACGGAACGGACACGGCGATTGCCGAGGTGGTCGATGTCGTCGATGTCGCCCTTGCCGTCGCGCAGTTCAACCAGCGCCTTGATGCAGGAGATGATGTCTTGCTTGCGCAGGGTGCGCACGGTGTCTTCCGCATCCAGATCCAGACGCATGTTCATCTTCACACGACCAACGGCGGAGAGGTCATAACGCTCACTGTCGAAGAACAGCGTGTCGAACAGGGCCGACGCTGCTTCAACGGTGGGCGGCTCGCCCGGACGCATGACGCGGTAGATGTCCATCAGCGCGGATTCACGGCTGTAGTTCTTGTCCGTCGCCAAGGTGTTGCGGATATAGGGACCGACATTGATGTTGTCGATATCGAGCACTGGGATGTTCGCAACACCATTGTCGAGCAGCAGCTTCAGGGTACCACCAACAACTTCGTCGTTCTTATCGAGTTCCCAGGTAAGTTCATCGCCGGCCTCGACCCAGATTTCACCGGTTTCTTCGTTGATGATGTCTTTTGCAACGAAGCGTCCGACGATGCCTTCGAACGGCAGCAGGATCTCTTTGACCTTGCCTTCGTCGATCAGCTTCTTGACCGCGCGCGGGGTAACTTTCTTGCCAGCCTCGGCAATCACTTCGCCGCTCTTGGCATCGATGATGTCCATGGTCGGCTTGGTGCCGCGGATCCGCTCGGGGAAGAACTTGGTGGCCCAGCCCTTCTTCTTCACCTGACGGAAATCGACGGTGTCGTAATAGGCATCCATGATGCCTTCCTGATCCAGACCCAGAGCGTAAAGCAGAGTCGAGACAGGCAGTTTCCGGCGACGGTCGATGCGTGCGAACACAAGGTCTTTTGCGTCGAACTCGAAGTCCAGCCAGCTGCCGCGGTAGGGGATAATGCGGCAGGCAAACAGGAGTTTACCGGAGGAATGGGTCTTGCCCTTGTCGTGGTCGAAGAACACACCGGGAGAGCGGTGCATCTGGGATACGATCACACGCTCGGTTCCGTTCACGACGAAGGTACCGTTCGGGGTCATCAGGGGCATGTCGCCCATGAAGACGTCCTGCTCCTTGATGTCCTTGACAGATTTCGCGCCGGTGTCCTCGTCAATATCGAACACGATCAGACGCAGTGTCACTTTCAGCGGAGCCGAATAGGTCATGTCACGCTGCTGACATTCCTCGACATCGTATTTCGGCTGTTCCAGTTCGTATTTCACGAACTCGAGGACCGCCGTCTCATTGAAATCCTTAATCGGGAAGACCGACTGGAAAACACCTTTGATGCCTTCGCCGTCCATCGGTTCCAGCTGGTCACCGGATTTCAGAAACAGATCATAGGAGGATTTCTGAACTTCGATGAGGTTCGGCATCTCCAGAACTTCGCGGATTTTGCCGAAATATTTACGGATTCGTTTCTGACCAACGTATGTTTGAGCCATGCTCGTAAAAGCCTTTCAGTTCCCGGGCAGTGTCACCCCGGGGCCGGGCCACACTCCACTTGGATCAAGGGGGTCAGGTTCCATACCTGCATACCGTCCCACGGGCATGCTCCCGAACCTGTTTTCCACACCTGAGAGAAAGCTTTTCGGGCAAAGCCCTCTCTGAGACGCGGAAAGCTGGACCCGGAAATTTTCCGGATCCAGCAGTTTTAAAGGGTGCGGAGCGCGGAGCCCCGACCGGATTACTTCAGTTCGACTTCGGCGCCAGCTGCTTCCAGCTTGCCCTTGATCTCTTCTGCTTCTGCTTTGTCGACGCCTTCTTTGACAGCTTTGCCACCAGCTTCGACCAGCTCTTTTGCTTCTTTCAGGCCCAAGCCAGTGATGGCGCGGACTTCCTTGATGACGTTGATCTTCTGGGCGCCAGCGGCAACCAGAACGACGTCAAACTCGGTTTTCTCCTCAGCTGCTGCACCGCCAGCATCGCCACCGGCAGCGCCGGCAACCATGACAGCACCGCCAGCTGCGGGCTCGATGCCATACTCGTCCTTGAGGATGGTTTTCAGTTCTTGTGCTTCGAGAAGGGTCAGACCAACGATCTCTTCAGCAAGTTTTTTCAGATCAGCCATTATACTGTTTCCGTTCTTTCTAGATGTGTTCCAACGTGAGGCATTCAACACCTACGTCGGTCTCTCGTTGATTACGCAGCTTCTGCGCGCTCCTCGATGGTGCTGAGAATGCTTGCCACGTTCGAAGCAGGTGCGCCAATCGCGCCGGCGATGTTCGAAGCAGGCGCCCCGATGCAGCCCACGATGGAAGCGATAAGCTCCTCGCGAGACGGCATGGCGGCGACGGCTTTCACACCGGCGACATCCAACGCGCTATCGCCCATTGCACCGCCCAGGATCGACAGCTTGTCGTTTTCCTTGGCGTAGTCGTTAACCACCTTGGCAGCTGCCACGGGGTCTTCCGAGTAGGCGAGAACGGTCATCCCTGTCAGGTATTCGGCGATGCTTGCGCAAGGCTTTCCTTCAAGGGCGATTTTGGCGAGCCTGTTCTTGGCGACACGCACGGATCCGCCCGCTTCACGCATGCGTGCGCGCAGGTCCTGCATCTCAGCAACCGTGAGACCTTCGTAGCGGCTTACAACCACAACGCCAGAGCTTTCAAAGACCTGGCCGAGCTCTTCGACCAATTTCTCTTTTTGTGCTCTATCCACAGTTTCACTCCAATTTTGGGGATTGCTCCCCGGCTCAGTTTTGCCGTGCTTTCACACGGCGTTCGGGTCCAATTCAGGGTACCGAGGCCAAGATCGCCCGAGGAAATCCCCGGATAGTCAGTCTCGTTTCCCATCTCAGGAAGGAATTATTTGGCCAGATCCAATGCTGGGTGACCAAACCCTCCGTCTCGGACAGAACAGGGCGTTGCCGCCCTGCTATTCGCCCCGGACAGATGCCCGGAGCCAATTCCTCATGTGTTGCCGGTGGCGTTCTCCACGGCAATCGAAACGCCGGGGCCCATTGTAGAGCTGACGACGATTTTCTTCATGTAGCTGCCTTTGGCGCCGGACGGCCTAGCCTTGGAAACAGCCGAGATGAACGCGCGAACGTTCTCAACCAGCTTGTCTTCGCCGAAGGACGCTTTGCCGATACCCGCGTGCACAACACCCGCCTTCTCGACCTTGAACTGCACTTCACCGCCTTTGGCGGCTTTGACAGCGGCTTCCACATCCATTGTCACCGTACCGACCTTGGGGTTCGGCATCAGGTTGCGTGGGCCAAGAACTTTTCCCAGACGACCGACGATCGGCATCATGTCCGGGGTCGCAATGCAGCGATCGAACTCGATCTTGCCGCTCTGCACGATTTCCATCAGGTCCTCTGCACCGACGATATCAGCGCCAGCAGCCTTGGCTTCCTCGGCTTTCGCGTCACGGGCAAAAACCGCAACCCGAACCGACTTGCCAGTGCCGTTCGGCAGGCTGACCACACCGCGGACCATCTGGTCTGCGTGGCGCGGGTCAACGCCGAGGTTCATGGCAATCTCGACAGTCTCGTCGAATTTTGCCTTGGCATTGTTTTTCACGAGGCTCACGGCCTCTTCGACGGTTACATCGGTCTTGCCGGCGAAATTCTCGCGCGCAGCGCGTGTACGTTTTCCGTGCTTTGCCATCTTACTTCACCTCGATGCCCATGGACCGGGCAGACCCAAGGATGATTTGCATTGCGCCCTCAATGTCATTTGCATTGAGGTCTTTCATCTTCGCTTCGGCGATCTCTTTCACCTGAGCTGCCGTAACAGTGCCCACAACTTCGCGGGACGGCGTCTTGGCACCGGACTTCAGCTTGGCTGCCTTCTTCAGGAAGTAAGACGCAGGCGGCGTCTTGATGTCCATCGAGAAGGATTTGTCCTGGTAGTAGGTGATGATGGTCGGGCACGGCGCACCGGGCTCCATGTCCTGGGTCTTTGCATTGAAAGACTTGCAGAACTCCATGATGTTGATCCCGCGCTGACCGAGGGCAGGACCCACGGGCGGCGACGGGTTGGCTTGACCTGCAGGAACCTGCAGCTTCATCGTGCCGGCAATTTTCTTGGCCATGAGGCCTCTCCTTTTTCAACTCCCTCGCGAACGCGTCCGCGAGGCTTTGGTTGCGTGGTCCGGTCCGACGGTCGCGACCGCCTCGCCTCCCACATGATCAGCAGATCACACGTGTTTCGTGACCTGCGTGAATTCCAGCTCGACCGGGGTCGCCCGGCCAAAGATCGAGACCGTCACCTTCAGGCGCTGGTGCTCGTCGTCTACTTCTTCCACCATGCCCGAGAAGCCCTCGAACGGGCCGTCGGTCACGCTGACATTCTCGCCAATATCGAACACGATGGTCGAGCGCGGCGCTTCTGCACCCTCCTCAACGCGGTTCAGAATCGCGTTCACCTCGGCGTCACGCATCGGCATCGGCTTGCCCTGCGGGCCCAGGAAACCGGTGACGCGATTAATCGAGTTGATCAGGTGGTAACCACGGTCGGACATTTCCATGTGCACCAGAACGTAGCCGGGCATAAAACGACGTTCGGCCGTAACTTTCTTGTTGCGGCGAATTTCGATCACTTCTTCGGTCGGCACCAGAACTTCGTCGATCTCGTTCTGCAGGCTGTTCTCTTCGACAGCCTGACGGATCTGCTCGGCAATTCGCTTCTCGAAATTCGAGAGCACACTGACCGAATACCACCGTTTCGCCATCTTGATCTGACCTCTGCCTGTCCGGTCCAAACCGGTATTTACGCCTGTGCTCAATGGGTTAGTAACAGCACCCACCGAAACGAAAACAGCGCGCATCCCGAATCGATACGCGCCACTTGCCGTTATTCAGAGGTGCCATACTCGGCAAACCTCGAAGATTCAAGGGTTCTACGGCGGAAACCCCCAAATTTTAATCTTTCAGAAAAGCCCGAAAATACCGCTCAACGCGGTGCGTATACCCAAATCAACCATCGAGAAAAACAGCGCGGTCAGAGAGGCCATGATAAATACCATGACCGTCGTCAGAACCACCTCGCGGCGCGTCGGCCAAACGACCTTGGAGACTTCGGCGCGAACCTGCTGGATAAACTGAGCTGGATTGGTGATCGCCATGGTTAGACCTTCGTTGAAGTGAACGTTCCGCAAATACGGTGCCGAAACGGGAAATGCAAGATGGCGCGCGGAAAAGTCAATTAACGTTTTGGAAAAGTGGCAGGGGCTGAGGGACTCGAACCCACGACCCTCGGTTTTGGAGACCGATGCTCTACCAACTGAGCTAAGCCCCTGCACTTGAAAAGGCTGATTACGTAAGCCGCGGACGGTTTGCAAGCGGTGATCTGCCCCGCGCGCCAGAAAAGCCGGGCTGTGGCGGGTAGGTCATCCGGCCGCGTCATAAGAACTGCCGGGCTTGCCCGGTCAAGCGCTTTCCCATCGCGTGGTTCCGGTATGTCAGAAGGCAAAAGAGGCGCCAATGGCGCCTCTCTCGTTGGCCTCAAGGGCCGATTCTTATGTCTTGTCCGGCATCTGTCGATCAGACAGCCGAGCAGTTACTCAGTGATTTTGGAGACGACGCCTGCACCGACGGTGCGGCCGCCTTCACGGATCGCGAAGCGCAGGCCCTGCTCCATCGCGATCGGCGCGATCAGCTCAACGTTGAACTTCAGGTTGTCGCCGGGCATCACCATTTCGGTGCCGCTCGGAAGCTCAACCGTGCCGGTCACGTCCGTCGTCCGGAAGTAGAAC
>JABDPP010000366.1 GCA_013042765.1 Litoreibacter sp. | reverse complement strand
CGGCGCTATCAATAAGTTCATGTTGCGTGGTCATTGCACCAATCGTGACGGTGCCGCCATCGACGGTAATGCCCTTGAGCTCTGCGACGTCCTGAAGGTCGACGAGATGCTCTACGGCTGCCATGCGCAGCTTCATCATTGGAATGATGCTGTGGCCGCCTGCGAGAACACGAGCTTCATCGCCGTGCTCCTGAAGTACATCTACAGCGGACTGGATATCCGATGGACGATGATACTCGAAAGAACCTGGTATCATGGTTAATCCTCCCTTTTCCCGGATGGGTCTTCACGTGCGGCCTTGTATGCGGCTGTATTCAGAGCGCCTAGAAAGCGGACGTGAATGTCGCGGTTATTCGCATGAAATACGAGCTGTTCGCACGAAATGCGAAATTCTGAGCACGTCGCATCGCAATTCGTGCGGGAGTCACGGCAGAGCGAGTCGCTTCTATCGCTGAAGTGCGAATTCATCGAGGCAAAGAGCGAGACCCAGCGGGGAGGACCGCCCGAAGCACGGTCCTTTGTGTGATGAGGCGTTGGGCTTTCCTAGAGTCCCAGGAACTCGCGGACCTCTGAAAGCCGGGTCCGGGAGACGGGGACCTTTGGCAGAACTTCGATGGCATCGAAGTAACAAACGCCATTGTCCTTGCGCCGCTCGAAGCTGCTGACATGCAGGCGGTTGACGAGATAACTGCGGTGGGTTCGGACAAAAAACTCAGAGGGAAGGCGGCTTTCCGTTTCCGTGATCGACCACGGGCAGAACAGCTTCTGCTCACGCGAATAGAGGATCGTGTAATGACCCTCGGCGCGGATGGCGGCGACGTCCTCGAACCCGATGAAATGCGTGCGTCCGTCTTTCTCATATGGGAGGCGGACAGCGTCGGGGGTGGGCCTGGCGGGGCGCGCGGCCGTCGTCTCATCTGTGACCGAACCCTCGGCGGGGGTTGGTGTCGGATCCGGCTCAGCCGGCGGCTTGGGGGCCGCGGCGACCGCCGCTGCAGGCTCCGGCGCCGAAGATGCGCCAACACCAACGGTCTCGGGCTGTGGCTGCGGTGCTTGTGCTGGACCGAACGTGACGCTGCTCAACAGAAACCCTCCGGAGATCACGAAGGCGCTGATGGTCACGGCAAAGGCGAGGGCTTCGTTGCTGAGCCAGGGTCCGTGATCGGAAGCGTCCGGCACCTGAACAAAACTGGTTCCGGCCATGGCGATGAAGTGTACCGCAAAAACCGCAACGGCAAACCCGAGCGTGCCCAGAAGGATATGGCGGGCGTCGCGCTCGCCATACGCGATCCAGAATGCGGTAATGCTCAGGCCGATGGAGGCGATCAGCGCGATCAAAACCCCGGCTACGCTATAAACGGGCTCGGCCAGTTCCATTCCGCTCATGCCCAGATAATGCATGATCGGGATCCCGATGCCGACGGTGAAACCCGCCCCGAGTATGCGGTTCGGGGTGCGGGGGCCAAAGTGAACCAGAAGCAAGGCGAGACCAGTGATAAGGATCGACACGAGTGCCGAAATCATCGTCGTCAGCGCGTCGTAGTAGAAATCGATCGGCATTTGCAGGCCGAGCATCGCGACGAAATGCATCGACCAGATGCCGCCACCCAGTGCGATCGCGGACATGCTGACCACGCGTTTGCGCGTAGGAATGTCCAGTTCGGACGCGCCTTGTGTCAGCGAAAGCCCGGTGAAACCTGCCATCAACGCAACCGCAAAGGAGGCGCAGACCAGTAGCATATCGTGTGAGTGGTGCAGCAGACTTCGGGCCCTCCTTGCCCAAAGAGTTCGTCATTTCCAACTCTTAGCAAATCACCGGGTTGGATACAAATTCTGCAACGGACCCGGGGTGATCTCGTCAGATGCCCGCCGAGAGCGTTACCGGCCGCGGATTCTCGGGTCGAGCGCGTCGCGCAGCCCGTCGCCCATGTAGTTCACACTGAGCACGGTCAGGGAAATCGCAAGACCGGGCCAGAGAACCCTTTCAGGATAGATCTGCATCCGGTCGACACTGTCATTGAGCAGGCGGCCCCAGGTCGGGAAATCAGGTGGAAACCCGAAGCCAAGGAAGCTGAGCGCGGATTCGGTGATGATCGCCGTGGCGATACCGAGTGTCGCCGAGACCATGATCGGGCTCATCACGTTTGGCAGGACGTGGCGGGTTATCATCCGACGGTCTGGCGTGCCGATGGAGCGGGCTGCCAGAACGAACTCGCGTTCCTTGAGAGCCAGCACGTCGCCGCGCACGATGCGCGCGGTTTGCATCCAGCTGGTAATGCCGATCAGGGAGACGATCAGGATGAAGATGCCTCCCTCGGGCCCGAAGGCCGCGGAGAGCTTCTCGCGAAACAGCAGAGAGGCCACGAGGATCAATGGAAGCAGTGGCAGGGCCAGAAACAGGTCTGTCAGGCGCATCAACGGCCCGTCGAGGCGTTTGAAATACCCCGCCAGAACGCCAATCAACGTACCAAGCACGACCGACAGCGCCATGGCCGACAGCCCTACGATGATCGAGACCTGACCGCCTGACAGCATCCGGGCCAGTTGGTCGCGGCCAAGCTGGTCGGTGCCCAGCGGATGCGCAAAAGACGGCGACAGGTTGCGTGACCTGTAGTCGATGAACTGCGGGTCATAGGGCCAGACGAAGGGGCCCAGATAGACCGCGATGATGATCAGCAGGAAGACGCTCGCGCCCAGAAGCGCGCCCTTGTGGGTCTTGAACTGGTCCCAGACGTCCCACCACTGGTTGCGGGCGGCGGTGCGGATATCGGCTTTATCAGTCATAGCGAATCCTCGGGTCCAGGACGCCGTAGAGAATATCGGCGATCAGATTGAAGAGAACGATCAGGATGGCGAAGATGAAGGTGAGCGTCTGAACCATGGGCAGGTCATTTGCCTCGATCGACGTGATCAGAAGCTGGCCGATCCCGTTCACCTTGAACACCTGCTCGGTAATGATGGCACCGCCGAAGATCGACGGGATCCCCAGCGCGATCACGGTCACCACTGGGATCATCGAGTTGCGCAACACGTGCACCAGAACGACAACTCGCTCGCGTGCACCCTTCGCCCGTGCCGTGCGCACGTAATCCTGATTGAGGTTGTCGAGCATCGATGCGCGCATGAAACGGCTGATCTGGGCCGTGATCTGCAACGCAAGGACCATTACAGGAAGGAACATTTGCAGCAGTTGGACTTTGAAACTCGCCCAGTCATTTACGACATGGGTCGTGTCATAGATTGACGGAAACCACCCCAACTGGACCGAGAAGATCACAATCACCAGAACGCCCGAAAAGAAAGGCGGGATCGAAAAACCGACCATGGAAACGAACGTACCGACCTGATCGAACATCGAATATTGCTTGTAGGCCGAGATGATCCCGATCGGCAGGGCAATCAGGATGCCCACGACATAGGCCATGCCAACGACCCAGAGCGTCTGAGGCAGGCGCTGGACAACGATATCGACCACCGGCGAGCGGGTCTGCCAGCTGATCACACGCAGTTCGCCCTCCGCCAGTCCCGTTCCGAACATGTAATCAAACAGGTTCAGAGGTTCGATCCAGAAGAACTGCCGCAGCCATTTGAGATATTGGACATGCATCGGCTCGCCGAGGCCCAGAGCCTCGCGCATCTTCTGTTTGACCTCCGGTGGCACGGTCAGGGGGACCTGCGCCATCGGATCGCCGGGGGCGAGTTGCAGCAGAAGGAAGATCACCAGAGAGATGAACAGAAGCGTCGGGACTGCAAGTGTCAGACGACGGATCGTAAAAGTGAACATTGTGGACAGCGCCTCGGTTCAGATCTCTGAAAATAGGGGAGGGGACGCCCCGGCGCGAAGGCCGGAGCGTCCGAAGGTATCAGTTGCCGGTGCGGTACCAGTCCGCAACGTTCCAAAGCTCGCTGTCCCAAACATTGAGGACAACGCCGCCGAGGTTGTTGGCATGCGCCGACAGGCGGCCGCGGTGAACCAGCGGGATCAGGGTGCCTGCCTCAATCAGCATGTCATTGAGCTGACGGCCGATCTTGGAGCGGCCCTCGATACCGGCGGTCTTGGTCAGCTCGGCATGGAGTGCATCATAGGCCGGGTCACAGAAACGGCTGATGTTCTCACCCTGCCACTGCGATGCCGGTGAAGGCGCCTTGTCGCAAAGGTAGTTCGCCAGATAAGCCTGCGGATCCGTGCCGTTGAAGGTGTTCGCATACATCTCGAGGTCTGCGTAGAACTTCTGGAACGTGTCCGGGGATCCCGGGTCGCCGCCGAAGAACACACTGGCGTTGATGTTGCGCAGCTCGGCGTCGACACCGATCTCGCTCCACCACTGCTTGATCAGGGCCTGGAAGTCCTGACGCACGGCGTTGGTCGAGGTTTGGTAGGTGTAGCTCAGGCGAACACCGTCCTTGGCGCGCACGCCATCCGAGCCCATGGCCCAGCCCGCGTCATCGAGCAGCTTGTTAGCCGCGGCCATGTCCTGGGTCGAACAATCGAACGTGTCGGAGTTGTAGGCGTCTGGCGCCGGGACGAGGTTACAGGTCACCTTGCCCGCCTGTCCGTAGCCAACTTCCACCAGCAGCGGGCGGTCGATGGCGAGGCTCAGGGCCTTGCGCACAGCCGGGTCGCTGAGCGATGGGTGCGGACGAACAACCGACCGCTCGTCCGGGCCAAGCGCCGGGTCGGGGTTGGTGTTGTTGACCATGATGCGCTCCACCAGCGGGCCGAAGCCTGCCACCGGAGTACCTTTGCCGCCCTTTTGCATGTTGGCAATCACGTCAGGCGCCAGCTGAAGGTTCCAGGCGTAATCGAACTCGCCGGTCTCCATGACGGCGCGACCTGCGGCCGTAGCATCGCCACCACCTTTAAAGGTCACGGTCGCGAAGGCGGGCTTGCCCTCTTCGCGGAAGTTGTCGTTGGCCTTCATCGTGATCACGTCATTCGGCTTGAAATCGGTGACAACGAAGGGACCGGTGCCGATCGGGCCAAAGTTGGCCTCGGTGCATTCAGGCGCTTTGGCGCCAGTGCAATCCTTGAACTGCTCCATCTGGAGGATCGGGCTCTCACCACCCACGAACGGACCGTAGGGGTTTGGTGTCGGGCCTTCGAAGCTGACAACGACGGTCAGGTCATCGGGGGTTTCGACGCTTTTCACGCCGTCGAACTTGGTCAGCTGCGCACAACCGCCATCGGGGTTCATGCAGTAATCTGCGGTAAACTTCACGTCGGCAGAGGTGAACGGCGTACCATCGGACCACGTAATGCCGGGCGCGATTTTCCAGGTGATGGAGGTCAGATCAGCGCTGACGCCGCCATTGTCGGTCGTCGGAACTTCGGTTGCAAGCCACGCAACAAGCTCACCTTTTTCGTTGTAACGCGCCAGCGGCTCAATGATCATCGATGCTGCTTCAATATCCTTGGTGCCGCCCGACAGGAACGGGTTCAGGATGGAAGGCGCTTGCCAATAGATGATGGACACGTTTCCGTCGCGCGCACGCGCACCCTCATGTCCATCCGCGAAGGCCGTAGGCACAAATGCTGTTGCGGCCGCAGCGCTCATCAGAGCGAGTTTTAGCTTCATGTTTCTTCTCCTTGTTGGATGCTCTTATTGACCTCGGACGCCGCGTTGGCCGCGGACGTTTGTTCTGAATTGTAAAGATGGCAGGCCACGAAGCGGCCCGGCTCCTGTTCGCGAAAGGTTGGTGTCTCGCGTGTGCAGATATCCATGACCTTTGGGCAGCGTGTTGAGAAATTGCAGCCGGTGGGCGGGTTTGACGGAGACGGCACGTCGCCTGTCAGGATGATCCGCTCGGTCTTCGCCGCGATCGTCGGATCGGGCTCGGGAACCGCCGAAAGCAGCGCTTCGGTGTAGGGGTGCAGAGGCTTCTCGTAGAGCGCATCGCGCGGCGCCAGTTCCGCGATCTGACCCAGATACATCACCGCGACGCGATCGGCGATATGGCGCACCATCGACAGGTCGTGCGAGATGAACAGGTAGGTCAGGCCAAGCCGGTCCTGCAACTCCTCAAGCAAATTGACCACCTGCGCCTGGATCGACACATCGAGCGCGGCGATAGGCTCATCGCAGACAATGAATTTCGGGTTGAGCGCCAAGGCTCGGGCAATCCCTATACGCTGTCTCTGGCCACCGGAGAACTCGTGCGGGTACCGATCCGCGAAATCGCGGTTCAGTCCCACCTGATCCATCAGTTGATGGACACGATCCGTCAATTCCGTGTTCGAGAGGGCCATATGCTCGCGCAGCGGCTCTCCGACGATGTCGCGGACCGTCATGCGCGGGTTAAGCGAGGCCTGCGGGTCCTGAAAGATCATCTGCATGGTGGGCCGCATCCTGCGCAGCTCTTCAGGCTCCGCGTGCGCGATTTCTTTTCCGTCGATGATCACGTCGCCCGCCGTGGCCTCATAGAGGCGCAGGATCGTTCGTCCGACCGTGGATTTGCCGCAGCCGGATTCGCCTACAAGCCCGAGAGTCTCGCCCTCGAAAATCTCGAACGAGATGCCGTCCACGGCTTTGACCTCGCCGACACGGCGGCGCATCAACCCGCCATAGATCGGGAAGTGCATCTTGAGGTTGCGCACGCTGACAAGGGGGCGATCGGCGTCGTCAAGCATCCATCGGCCCCTCTTTGTCAAAGTCATAGAAGCAGGCCACGTCGTGGCCGGGTCCTGCCGTACGGCGTGTCGGGTTTTCGATTTCGCAGCGGTCAAACCGGTAGGGGCAGCGCTGGCGGAATGGGCAGGCTGCGGGGGCCGCACCAAGTATGGGCGGTTGACCCTCGATAACGTTCAGCTTTTCGGCCCGCTCGCCGCGCACCGACGGGATGGTTTCCAGCAGGGCGCGCGTGTAGGGATGACGGGGGTTGTCGAAAAGTTCGCGCACGGTGGCCTGTTCGACTACCTGGCCGCCATACATCACCATGACGCGGTCCGCGATCCCGGCGATCACGCCCAGATCATGGGTGATCCAGATGATCGCCATGCCGAGCTTCTGTCGTAGGTCTTTCACCAGTTCGAGGATCTGCGCCTGGATCGTCACATCGAGCGCCGTAGTCGGCTCATCAGCGATTAGAACCTTCGGGTCGCAGGCCAGCGCAATTGCGATCATCACGCGTTGCCGCATGCCGCCGGAAAACTGGTGTGGAAAATCTTTCAATCGCCGCGCCGAGTCGGGGATCCCGACAAGCTCTAGAAG
>JABDPP010000008.1 GCA_013042765.1 Litoreibacter sp. | reverse complement strand
ACCCGATGGCGCTCGAACTGGGTGATATCGCGCTGGCCTATGAGACCTGCGCCCGCGAAGCGTCTGAGCAGGGAAAGGAATTCGCCGATCACGTAACCCATCTTCTGGTGCATGGAACGCTCCATTTACTGGGTTTTGATCACATAAATGACGCAGATGCGGCCCGGATGGAGGGTTTGGAGGTTCGAATACTTGCAAATCTCGGCCTGCCGGACCCATATAGGCTCTAGCGCGCGAAACCGCGCCTTTGTTTTTTTTGGAAAAGGACCGATGGGCGAAGATATCGATGGCTCGTCTAGCGCCGCGCAAGGCGCGCAAGACCAAGACCCGACCCAGAGTAGCGGACAGGAGGCCGACAGGCCCGGATTGCTGAGGCGGCTTGCCTCGGCGCTGACCGCGGAGCCCGACGAGGGCGAAACACATCCCGTAAACGGATCTTCCGAGCCCGCAAGGTGGCAGCCCAAGCTGGGGCTCGGCAACTTGCGGCTCAAACGCGTTGAGGACGTGGCGGTTCCGCGTGCCGAGATCATCTCGGTCGCCTCCGACATTGCGCTCGACGAGCTGATCCAGATTTTCCGTGACAGCGGCTATTCCCGGCTGCCGGTTTTCGAGGAGACGCTGGACACGCCCATTGGCATGATCCACCTCAAGGACCTGTCGCTCAAGCACGGCTTCAACGGCAATGGCGGCGCGTTCGAGTTGCCTGCGATGGTGCGCCCGGTGCTCTTCGTGCCGCCCTCTATGCCGATCGGGGTGCTGCTCCAGAAGATGCAGACCGAACGCAAGCACATGGCACTGGTGATCGACGAATATGGCGGTGTCGACGGGCTCGTGACGATCGAGGACCTGATCGAACAGGTTCTGGGCGAGATCGAAGACGAGCACGACGTGGACGAGGCCGATTTGTGGAAGCAGGAGAAACCCGGCTGCTACATGGCGCAGGCCCGCGCCCCGCTCGAGGAGTTCGAGGCCGAGATCGGCCAGCGTCTCTCCGACGACGAGATGGACGAGGATATCGACACGCTGGGCGGGCTCGTCTTCATGCTGTCGGGCCGGGTTCCGACCCGTGGCGAGGTTGTGAAGCACCCTTCCGGTGCCGAGTTCGAAATTGTCGAGGCCGATCCGCGCCGGATCAAACGCTTGCGGGTTTTCGTCCCGCAGCACCCAGCCGGCTGACAGCATGACCGGCGCGCTGCGACGCCTGTTCTCTTCTCCCACGCGCCCCTCACTGCGCAAGGCGCTGCCTTTCGTGGCCGCAGGACTTATTGCGGCCAGCGGGCAGGCGCCGCTGTCGCTTTGGTGGCTGGGGCTCGCGGGCTTCGCGCTGGTCTTCTATTTTTTCACCCGCGCCGCCTCTCCCGGGGCGGCCGCGTGGCTCGGCTGGTGCTTTGGCGCGGGCTACTTTGCCGGCGCGCTGTTCTGGATCGTGGAGCCGTTCCTCGTTGACGTGGCCCGCCACGGCTGGATGGCGCCCTTCGCGCTGGTCTTTCTCAGCGGCGGTCTGGCGCTCATCTGGGCCACAGCCTTCGGGCTGGCGGCGCGGTTTTCACCCGGCTTGCGGGGGCTGGGCCTGATCGTGCTGTGGAGCGCGGCGGAGATGCTGCGCGCGGTGCTTTTCACCGGGTTTCCCTGGGCGCTTGCCGGCTATATCTGGACCGATCATCCGATTGTGCAACTGGCCGCGCTGGGCGGGCCGCATCTGCTCACCTTCGCGACTTTCGCGATCGCGGGCCTGCCGTTCATTTTGCGCCCCGTGCCCGGTGGTGTTGCGGCATTGGGCGTTCTGGCGGCAGGCTGGGTCTACGGGATGGCCGCACTCAGCGATGCGCCACCCGCTCAGACCGGCAAGACCGTGCGGCTGATCCAGCCCAACGCGGCGCAGAACCTCAAGTGGAAGCGCGACATGGTGCCGGTGTTCCTGCAACGCCAGCTCGACCTGACCGCGAGCCCGGCAGAGACAGCGCCTGATCTGGTGATCTGGCCGGAGACCGCGATTGCCTATCGCCTCAGCCTTGCCGAGCCGGTGCTGCGCGAGATTTCCGCTGCGGCAAAGGGCGTGCCGGTGATCCTCGGCGCCAATGATGTGATCGATGAGGCCTTCCACAACACGCTGGCGGTGCTGGACGAGGGCGGCGCGGTTCAGTCCGCGTATCACAAACATCATCTCGTGCCGTTCGGCGAATACATCCCGTTTGGCGATTTCCTGCGGCAGTTCGGGATCAACGGTCTCGCCGCGCGGGACGGGGCGGGCTACGCGTCGGGGCCGGGGCCGCGCCTGATCAATATTCCCGGCATCGGCAGCGCCCTGCCGCTGATCTGCTACGAGGTGATCTTTCCGCGTAATTTCCGCACCGAAACGCGTCCCGACCTGATGATCCAGATCACCAATGATGCGTGGTTCGGAAACCTCTCTGGGCCGTACCAGCATCTCGCGCAGGCGCGCGTGCGTGCCGTGGAACAGGGCTTGCCGCTGATCCGGGCGGCCAATACCGGGGTTTCAGCCGTGATCGGCCCGCAGGGCCGCGTGCTGGCGGCAACCGCGCTGAACGAGGCGGCGGTGCTCGATGCGCCGGTACCCGCCGCGCTGCCCGCAACGCCCTATGCCCGGTTTGGCGACTGGCCGATGCGGGCGCTGCTTTTAGTGTTGCTTGTTCTGGCTTTGACCGTTCGACGCGGTCTTCGCGATTGACCCGCCCGCACGGAGGGGGTACCACCGTTCGACCCGACCGCCACAACGGCTTCCTGACGTGGCGGATATTTTTCTAATGGAGCACTTCCCGCCATGGCACGACAGAACTACTTCTTCACTTCGGAATCGGTTTCCGAGGGACATCCCGACAAGGTCTGCGACCGCATTTCCGATGCCGTTCTGGACGCTTTCCTGGCCGTGGAGCCGGAGGCCCGCGTTGCGGCGGAAACCTTCGCCACCACCAACCGCGTCGTAATTGGCGGCGAGGTCGGCCTGAGCGACCGCGACATGCTTCGTGATTACATGGACCGGATCGACCAGATCGCCCGCGACTGCATCCGTGACATCGGCTACGAGCAGGAGAAATTCCACTGGAACACGGTGGAGGTGACGAACCTGCTGCACGAACAATCCGCCCATATCGCCCAGGGCGTGAACGCGGCCGGTAACAAGGATGAAGGTGCTGGCGATCAGGGCATCATGTTCGGCTATGCCGTGAACGAGACGCCGGAGCTGATGCCGGCCCCGATCCATTACGCTCACGCGATCCTGCGCCGCCTCGCCGAAGTGCGCAAGGACGGCACCGAGCCGACGCTCGGCCCGGATGCGAAATCCCAGCTGACGCTGCGCTACGAGAATGGCAAACCGGTCGGTGTGACCTCTGTGGTGCTCTCGACCCAGCATTTCGATGAGACGATGAGCTCCGACGACGTGCGCGACGTGGTGGAGCCTTATATCCGCGCGACCCTGCCCACGGACTGGCTGAACGACGAAACCGAGTGGTGGGTGAACCCCACCGGCAAGTTCGTCATCGGCGGTCCGGACGGGGATGCGGGCCTGACCGGGCGCAAGATCATCGTCGACACTTATGGCGGGGCCGCGGCCCATGGGGGCGGGGCGTTCTCCGGCAAGGATCCGACCAAGGTCGACCGCTCGGCCGCTTACGCCGCGCGCTATCTTGCCAAGAACGTTGTGGCCGCCGGCCTTGCACATCGCTGCACGATCCAGCTCAGCTACGCGATCGGGGTGGCCAAACCGCTGTCGATCTATTGCGATACCCACGGCACCGGCCGGGTTGCGGAAGAGGCGATCGAGAGCGCAGTTTCCGGCCTGATGGACCTCAGCCCGCGCGGCATCCGCGAACATCTGGGCATGAACAAGCCGATCTACCAGCGCACCGCGGCTTATGGCCATTTCGGGCGCGCGCCCGAGGCCGATGGCGGCTTTAGCTGGGAAAAAACCGATCTGGTCGAGGCGCTGAAAAAAGCGGTCTGATCCGGGCGGCGCGGCGGTCCTGCCGCGCCCGTCCCGCGCCCCGCCTGCCTGTGCGCCGGGGTTGACCGTGCCAAGGCGCTCTGCGATAGCGCGCGCCATGACCAAGACCCATCCTTCCGGCGCGCCGTGGCGCAACTTTTACGGACGCCTCAAAGGCAAGAGCCTGAAACGCTCGCAGGAAGCCTATCTCGACGAGGATCTGGCTGCCCTCAGCCCCGGTCCGGTGGACTGGGACGTGAACCCCGACCGCAATCCGTTGGATCTCAAGACCCGGTTCGCAAACCGTCCGATCTGGCTTGAGATTGGATTTGGCGGCGGTGAGCATCTGGTGCATCAGGCGGTGTCCAACCCGGATGTCGCGATCATCGGCTGCGAGCCTTATATCAACGGCGTCGCGATGCTTCTGGGCAAGATCCGCAGGGCCGGGGCCGACAATATCTCCGTCCATCCCGGCGATGCGCGCGACCTCTTCGACGTGCTGCCCGAGGCCTCCATCGACAAGGTGTTTCTGCTCTACCCCGATCCGTGGCCGAAAAAACGCCACCACCGCCGCCGCTTCGTTACGCCCGAGTATCTCGAGCCGCTGGCCCGTGTTCTGAAGTCCGGGGCCGAGTTCCGCGTGGCAACCGATATTCCCGATTACGTGCGCCAGACCATGAAAGAGGTGCCGCGCCACGGCTTTACATGGCTCGCTGAAGGGCCCGAAGACTGGCGCGCGCCGTGGGACGACTGGCTCTCGACCCGTTACGAGCAGAAGGCCCTGCGCGAGGGGCGTGTGCCCCATTACATGACCTTTCGCCGGGACTGAACCGAAGGCCCCTATCAAGCCCTGTGGACGCGACAGGCGGCTTGGGCTATCAGCCGGAGAAAGACGCTTTTCGAGGAACGCCAGATGTCCGGCCACGGTGCCCCCATTCCCATGACCGCGCGACAGGCCGGCCCGCTTACGGGCACCGCCAATGTGCCGGGTGACAAATCCATCAGCCACCGCTCGCTGATCCTTGGCGCGCTGAGCGTCGGGGAGACGAAGATCTCCGGCCTTCTGGAAGGTCAGGACGTGCTCGACACGGGCCGTGCGATGCAGGCGTTCGGGGCCGAGGTGACTGATCATGGCGGCGGCAACTGGTCGGTGCACGGCGTTGGGGTCGGCGGGTTCGCGGAGCCCGACCAGATCATCGATTGCGGCAATTCGGGCACCGGGGTCCGGCTGATCATGGGCGCCATGGCGACCACGCCGATTACAGCGACCTTCACGGGTGATGCCTCGCTCAACAAACGCCCCATGGGCCGCGCAACCGATCCGCTGGCGCTCTTTGGTGCGACCTGCGTCGGGCGCGAGGGCGGGCGGCTGCCGCTCACGCTGGTCGGCGCTGAGGCTCCCGTTCCGGTGCGCTACACCGTGCCGATGCCGTCGGCACAGGTGAAATCGGCTGTGCTTCTGGCGGGGCTAAATGCACCGGGCCAGACCGTGGTGATCGAGAAGGAAGCCACCCGCGACCATACCGAACGGATGCTGGTGGGCTTCGGCGCCGAGATCACGGTGGAAGACAGCGCGGAGGGCCGGGTCATCACCCTGACCGGCCAGCCCGAGCTCAAGCCGCAGACCATCGTTGTGCCGCGCGACCCCAGTTCCGCCGCTTTCCCCGTGAGCGCCGCGCTGATCGTGGAGGGCTCGGACGTTCTGGTGCCCAATATCGGGCTGAACCCGACCCGCGCGGGTCTGTTCACCACATTGCAGGAAATGGGCGCCGATCTGACCTATGAAAACCTGCGCGAAGAAGGCGGCG
>JABDPP010000084.1 GCA_013042765.1 Litoreibacter sp. | reverse complement strand
GCGCCGTGCTGTCGCGCATCGACTATGCCCGCAAGGACAACGCCGTGGTGGACGCCCCCGACCCCGCCATTACAGGCGGCCCCGAGATCTGGGATGCCTAAACGCGGATACCATCACGGCAACCTGAAGCAGGCCCTCGTGGAGGCCGCGCTCAAGCTGATCGAGGAGAAGGGCCCCGCGGGCTTCACCGTGGCGGAGGCCGCGAAGCTTGCCGGCGTGACACCCGCTGCCGTCTACCGGCACTTCCACGGGCGCGAGGCGCTGATCGCCGAGGTCGCGTTGCAGGGCCACCGGATCTTCGGCGACCTTCTGGAGCACGCCTATGCGAACGGCAAACCCTCCGCACTGGCCGCGTTCGAGGCTACGGGCCGTGCCTACCTCGCCTTTGCCCGAAAGTTTCCTGGCCATTACATGGCGATGTTCGAAAGCGGCCTGAGCATTCAAGCCCATCCCGAGCTTGGCGCCGCCGCGGACCGCTCGCGCGCGGTGCTGGAACGGGCAGCGGAGGCTTTGTCGGAGAACATCCCCGCCGATCGCCGCCCTCCGGCAGCGATGTTTGCCAGTCATGTCTGGGCCATGTCGCATGGCGTTGTGGAGCTTTTCGCCCGCGGCGCTCCGGGCGCGCAAGCACCCTTCCCGCCCGAAGACCTGCTTGAGGCCGGGATCGGGATCTACCTGCGGGGGTTGGGTTTGATCAAACCCGATGACTAAGCGCGCACCCGTCCGGCCAAAGCTCAGAAATTGTTGAAAACACACCCTGCGAGGATGCGCTCAGGCTTGTTCAGCCATCAGCGCGTCGTCGGGAATCTCCGTAGCGCGGATCAGCGTCCGGCCCGTGAAAAAGTCGTAGAAAACATCCGCGATCAGCACCGCGCCACGCTGGATCACAAGGATCAGCAGGCAGATGATTGCCAGCGTCGTTTGATCGGCCAGAAACAGGTAGAGCACGCAGGAAATCACGCAGATCAGGAATAACCGGGTGAAAGTTTGGTAGGTGTCGCAGCTCATACGACGACACGGCTCCCCACCATGACAAGCGTGCCGGCGATCAGAACGAAAACATAGGATTTTGCCCATCCGGGCACGAGGTTGATCCCCAGCGCTTCCAACAGCAAAAATGCTGAGAAGAAGAATACGAGACTATTTCCAAAATCAAATAGCAATTCACTCACCGCCCTTTAGACCCTGAACCATGGTGCCCCCGGAAATGGGGCGAAATATGGCCAACTTCAGACCGAAATAAGGTTTCGGTGCCAAGTCGAGGTGCAGTCAGAGTGGCCAAGACAGAGGAGCCACTCCGTTAAGCTGAAAACGTCAACAAACTCATGTTTGAATAAAGGCATATTGGGGGATACTGTCAAAGCCTAGACCGTGAACGGTCCGTTCTCGATTGGGAAACCTAGGCGTCAAAGTGTTGGAAATAAGGCAAAAAGATGCATTTTGCCTGAACAGCTTCAGACGGCCTCCGAAAACCTGCAATAGAAATCCGCGACCGATAGATTCAGGACAGCCAATCCGCCGTGTCGGCCAGTTCCGGTCGAAAATAGGCGATCATCCGGCCCTCAGGCGGCGCCTTGGCGCCCGGCTGCCACGGTGCAACCCCATGCAGGGCCAGGCGGTGAATGAGGTATGCTTCTCCCGGGCGGGCATGCAGAATGCGGCGCGGGCAGGTCTCGAAACAAGTTCGGCGCGCCGCGTGATAGGTTTCGGTCAGGTCTGTCTCAGGCCAGTCGCACGGCTCTATATCCTTCAAACGGGTCCGGAAGGCCGATTGCATCATCCGGTGGCTGCCCTCCCAGACCACCAGCGGACTGGCGTCGGCGTCCGTTTCGCTCATCGGCAGGCCCAGAACGAATCCATGCGGCTCGCGCAGCATCCTCCGCCGCTCCGCGCCGACTGGCAGCAACCCGTCCACATGGGCCGCGTCCCGATCACGCCGAAACCGCGCCGCCGCATCGCTTTCGCCCGGGTCCTGACGCGGATAGCCCGGATAGACGACCGAGATCTGGGCTTTGTCCCAGTTCGGATCCTCAACCAGATGTGCACGCACGAAATCCACCGCCGCGCCGCTGAGAGGGCCAGAGCCGCCGACCCGCCCCTCAACGTCATTGGGCAGGATATTCACCCCCGCAAACCAAGTCCCGCCATGGCGCAGCCAGAGGTCACGTTGCGTCTCGTCTGTGCTCAACGCGCCGGCCACGGGCGTCGCATATTCTAGCCAGCCGGAAATCGCGGGATCCGAGCCGAACCGCACCCACCCGAGATCACGCCACTGCGCCAGATGCTCGGCCACTGCCGCGCTCATGCGGAATACTGAAGGTCGCTTTCGGGCACCTGCGCCAGCGCCTCGAGCACCAGCGCGGCCGAAGCGTCCTCCCGATGCGCGTTCTCCGACAGCATACGCCGCCAAATGCGCGCGCCGGGCCGCCCTGCGAAAAGACCCAGCATGTGACGCGTCACCTGATGCAGGCGCCCGCCCGCCTCCAGATGCGCCTCTATATAGGGAACCATCTCCCGCACGATCCTGTGCGGTGTCTTGACCGGTGTCTTCAGCCCGAAGATCCGCTGATCGGCTTCCAGCAGCACATCGCAGGGCGCATGATAGGCCGCGCGCCCCATCATCACGCCGTCCAGGCCAGCCTCCAGCGCCGCTTCCGCCTGATCCAGCGAGGTGACACCGCCATTGAGCAGGATCTGCAACTCGGGAAAGCGCGCCTTCATCGCATGGACCAGATCATAGTCGAGCGGCGGGATATCGCGGTTCTCCTTCGGGCTGAGCCCCTGCAACCACGCCTTGCGCGCATGAATGGCAACGCGCCCCACCCCGGCATCGCGCATCTTCGCGAGGAAATCAGGCAACACCACTTCCGGGTCCTGATCGT
>JABDPP010000354.1 GCA_013042765.1 Litoreibacter sp. | reverse complement strand
CCGTACCGCGCGGAAAAAATCGTTGTGGATAAACCGATTCCGGGTTAAGTCACAGTTTAACGATAGAAATCGCGCAAAAAGCGATATTAAGCGAGGCGGCGGCATGAGGGCAGCACCGTTCCAGGGCAATCAAGGGGGTACTCCCTTCGATGAGATCATCCTTAAACAGGGTGAGCTGATCTCTGACCGACTCAATATCTTGCGTCAGGAGCAATATCCACCCGACGCACAAAAAGGTTTGCGCCAGTTCACGCTGGCGGAAGTCGCCTACTATCTCGGCGTCACACAATCCACGATCAAGAAGCTGCATCTCGAGGGGAAAGGCCCCGAGCCTGAAACCTCATCCTCCGGGCGCAGGTCCTATTCTGCCCAGCAGATGCTGGAGCTGCGCGCCTATCTCGATGAGCATGGGCGCCCCGGCAAGCGTCGCTACCTGCCCATCAGGACCGACGACGATGATCTTCACGTGATTTCCGTCGTGAACTTCAAGGGCGGCAGCGGCAAGACGACGACGGCGGCACATCTCGCCCAGCATCTCGCGCTCAAGGGCCATCGCGTCCTGGCAATCGATCTTGACCCCCAGGCCTCCCTGACCGCCCTTCACGGCATTCAGCCTGAATTAGACTCTGTTTCCTCGCTCTATGAGACCCTGCGCTATGATGAGGATCGCCAACCGATTAGTGCGGTGATCCGGCCCACGAATTTTCCAAACCTCGATATCGTTCCGGCAAGCCTTGATCTGCAGGAATACGAGTACGACACGCCTGTCGCGCTCACCAGTCGCGATCCGTCCGAGGGTCGCGCGTTCTTCACACGCATCTCCAAGGCGCTTGAGGAAGTCGATGATCGCTACGATATCGTCGTGATCGACTGCCCTCCGCAGCTCGGATATTTGACCCTAACCGCCCTTACAGCGTCTTCTTCTGTGCTCGTGACGGTGCACCCGCAGATGCTTGACGTGATGTCGATGAGCCAGTTCCTTCTCATGCTCGGAGGCATACTGCGGACGATCCGTGAAGCCGGTGCCGAGATGAAGCTCAAATGGTTCCGCTACCTCGTCACGCGGTTTGAGCCGACCGACGGTCCGCAAAGGCAGATGGTCGGGTTCCTGCAGGCCATGTTCCCCGATCAGATGCTTGAGGCCCAGATGGTGAAATCCACCGCCATCTCGGATGCAGGGATCACCAAACAGACACTTTATGAAGTCGAGCGCGCGCAATTCGTGCGGTCGACCTACGACCGGGCGATCACATCTCTGAACGCGGTGAACGACGAAATCGCCGGTCTTGTGCATCAGGCCTGGGGGCGTGATTTGCCATGAGTTTGACAGCCGTGCAGATGCGTTTTGACAGCCGTGCAGACGAGGACATGCGTGCCTCGGAAAGGAGGGCGACATGGCCAGAAAAGACCTGTTGAAATCCGTGATCGGACAACCGACCGACACGCCCGTCGACGGGGGGCGTTCGAGCTATGCCATGCGCGGGGCCTCGAAATCCATGAAGGTCTCGATCGACAGTCTTGCGGAGAACTCCAAGCGGCTCCTCGAGGGCGAAACAATCGTCGAGATCGATACCGGGCTCATCGACGCCTCCTTCGTCAATGACCGGTTGAGCGGTGATGATGATGCCTTTGAAGAGCTCAAGGGATCGATCGCGACAAGTGGGCAGGACACGCCGGTTCTGTTGCGGCCGCACCCGGAAGCCGCGGGCCGCTACATGGTCGTCTTTGGCCATCGCCGCGTCCGTGTTGCACGCGCCCTGGGCCGTCCGGTGCGCGCCGTGGTCAAGGATATGGACAATGTCGCCCATGTTCTGGCGCAGGGTCAGGAGAACACCGCCCGTGCGGACCTGTCCTTCATCGAGAAGGCGCTCTTTGCAAAGAACCTGCGCGATGTTGGCCAGGATAAAGAAGTGATCCAGCGGGCGCTGACGATCGACGGAACACTTCTGTCGCGCATGCTCTCTGTCACAAGCACCATTCCAGGCCACGTGATCGAAGCGGTTGGTCCGGCAAAGCAGATCGGGCGCGATCGCTGGGAAGACTTGAAGAAGCTGATGGCTGAAAAGGCCAACCTCAAGGTGGCCGATCGCATTATCGCGACGGACGGGTTTGACCAGCTCGACAGCGACACGAAGTTCGAAATTTTACACAGCAAGGTGGCCGAGGCGGGCAGGGCGCCCAAACGGCGCAGCACCAAGGCTGCACCCGCCAAGCGCACCTGGACGGCCGGGAAAGGCCGCATCAAGGGCGTGCTGGGCCGGTCGGGCCGGGCCTACAACATCTCGCTGACGTCCAAGGATTCCGCAGGGTTTGGCGAGTTTCTCTCGGAGAACCTTGATCAGCTCTACGCGGATTATCTCGCTCAATCTGAGGAGACATCGACACCATGACCTGAGGCAAAAGAAAAGCCCCCAAGCCGATCCGGCCCGAGAGCTTATCCGATTAGATTAGACACCTACTGGATACCGCTCCCGCGAATCACTGTCAACGAAAGAACGTCGTTTTGGCGAACGGGATCCTTTTGCCTCCATAAACCACGGAGGTGAAATACAGGCATGACACAGAGCGGTTGGCGCAAGCCGACGCCGGGACTT
>JABDPP010000353.1 GCA_013042765.1 Litoreibacter sp. | reverse complement strand
TGAGTGAAGACACCATGAAGAAACGACTGATCGTAGCGATCACCGGGGCCTCGGGCGTGATCTATGGCATCCGCACGCTCCAGCTGTTGGCCGATGTGCCGGATATTGAGACCCACGCAATCATCTCGCCATCGGCGTTTCGCACCGCGCAGGACGAGGTCGACATGTCGCCCGAGGAGATGCGCGCCTTGCCCGATGTCCTCTACAATCACCGCGATATCGGCGCTTCGCTCTCGTCTGGCTCTTACCGGACCGCGGGAATGCTGGTCGCACCCTGCACGGTGAAGACCCTGTCCAACATCGCCACCTGCAACGCCGCCGAGCTGATCCCGCGCGCGGCCGATGTCTGCCTGAAAGAGCGTCGGCAGCTTGTCCTGATGTTCCGCGAAACGCCCCTGCATGCAGGGCATGTTTCGCTGATCGAACAGGCCACCCGCAACGGTGCGATCGTGATGCCGCCGGTTCCGGCTTTCTACAGCAAGCCCAAAACGCTGATGGAGATGGTCGACCAGTCCGTCGGGCGCGCGCTTGACCTGTTCGACATTCATCTTCCCCACGTGAAGCGCTGGACCGAGGACGACGGCGCGCAGAACGGGTGATATCGCGCCAAAGTTTGGGTTAGGGCCGCCGTCCCGTTGACCGACAGGCGGCGCCCCTGTTGGTGATATGCCGTTGCCTGCTTGCGGAGGTTGGTGCACCCTTAAACCAAATCAACAAGGCGCATACATTCAATGACCGATCAGAAATCAGCCCTCGTGATCTCGGCCCATGCCGCGGATTTCGTGTGGCGTTGCGGTGGAGCTATCGCCCTTCATCAAAAGCTTGGATACGAGGTCACGGTGGCCTGCCTGTCCTATGGCGAACGCGGCGAGAGCGCGCGGTTGTGGAAGGAAGGTAAGTCCCTCGACGAGGTGAAGGCAATCCGCCGCAAGGAGGCGGAGAATGCGGCCAAGGCACTGGATGTGCACGATATCCGGTTTTTCGACCTTGGGGATTATCCGCTGAGCCTCGACCGGGACGCGAAGTTCGAACTCGTGGACCTCATCCGCGCGTTCCAGCCGAATATCATGCTCAGCCATTCGCAATATGACCCCTATAATACTGACCATATGTACACCACGGAGATCGCGATGGAGGTCCGCATGATTGCGCAAGCCTGGGGCCATAACCCGGGTGAGAAAGTGCTGGGTGCCCCGCAGCTTTATTTGTTCGAGCCGCACCAGACCGAACAGATGGGCTGGAAGCCCGACACCTTCCTCGACATCACCGAGGTATGGGAGCAGAAACGCGCCGCGATCGAATGCATGGAAGGCCAGCACCATCTGTGGGACTACTACACCAATGTGGCAGAGAACCGGGCCAATCACTTCCGCCGCAATTCCGGGGGACAGGCCGGTGGACGCCCGGCAAAATATGCCGAGGGCTTCCAGTCGATCTACCCGCGTTGCGTGGATGAACTCTGATGCATGTGGTCGTTCAGAACATCGAGCGGGCCGCGCCCGAGGTGATCGCAGCACTCGCCGAATGCGGTGTGGCAACGGTGCATGAGGCGCAGGGGCGCAAGGGTCTGCTCGCCAGCTACATGCGCCCGATCTACGGCGGCGCGTCGATTGGCGGCAGCGCCATTACCATTCTTGCTCCACCCTGTGACAACTGGATGCTGCATGTCGCGATCGAGCAGGTGAAACCCGGAGACATTCTGGTGCTCGCGACAACCTCGCCCTCAGATGCCGGCTATTTCGGAGACCTGATCGCAACCTCGGCCAAGGCACGCGGCTGTGCCGGTCTGGTCATCGATGCGGGCGTGCGGGATGTAAAGGACCTCACGGAGATGGGCTTTCCGGTCTGGACCAAGGCGATCGGTGCGCAGGGAACCGTCAAGGAAACGCTGGGCTCGGTGAATGTTCCTGTCGTCTGCGCGGGTGCCGCAGCCGATGCCGGTGACGTCATTTTGGCCGATGATGACGGTGTCTGCGTGGTGAAGCGCGACGAGGCAGAAACGGTGCTCGAGAAGGCACGACAGCGCATGGCGTTTGAGGAGGAGAAACGCCAGCGCCTCGCCTCGGGCGAATTGGGCCTCGATATGTATGACATGCGGGGCCGGTTGGCGGAAAAGGGCCTGAAATATGTCTGACGGCATCCGCTGTATGTGGATGCGCGGCGGCACTTCAAAGGGCGCTTATTTCCTGGCCGACGAATTGCCCAAGGATCGCGACCGGTTTCTTTTGCGCATCATGGGCTCTCCGGACCGCAGACAGATCGACGGGATAGGCGGTGCCGACCCGCTGACCTCGAAGGTCGCGGTCGTGAAACGCTCCGAGCGCCCGGGTATAGATGTCGATTACCTTTTCCTTCAGGTTGCCGTGGACGAGCCCCTGGTCTCGGACGCGCAGAACTGCGGCAATATCCTTGCGGGCGTCGGCCCTTTTGCCATCGAGCGCGGCTTGGTGGCGGCAACCGAAGGCACCACGAAAGTCACGATCTTCATGGAGAATTCGGGGCAGGTCGCCGTGGCGACTGTCGCAACACCGGGCGGGATGCCCGACTACTCCGGCGATGCTGCCATTGACGGGGTCCCGGGAACGGCCGCGGCAGTGCCGCTCGAATTCAAGGATACCGCGGGATCGACTTGCGGGGCGCTGCTGCCCAGCGGTAATGTCCGGGATCAGGTGGAAGGCGTCGCCGTCACACTGATCGACAACGGCATGCCTGTCGTCGTTCTGGCCGCCTCGGACATGGGAATTACCGGACGTGAAAGCCGCGATGCGCTTGAAGCCAACGCCGATCTGAAGACCCGTCTGGAGCGCATACGCCTTGCTTGCGGGCCGCTGATGAACTTGGGTGACGTGGCGAGCAAGACAATTCCGAAAATGACCATGATCAGCCCGCCGGCTCATGGCGGGGCGATCTCAACGCGCACCTTCATCCCGCATCGCTGTCACGCCAGTATCGGTGTCCTTGGGGCAGTCAGCGTCGCAACTGCCTGCCTGTTGCCCGGCTCCGTCGCAGCCGACATCGCGTCCATACCCGAAGGTCAAACCAAAACCCTGTCCGTTGAGCACCCGATTGGCCAGACCACGATCATCGCCGAGGCGGGAGAGGAAGGTTCGGTTCGATCTGCGGCGGTTCTGAGAACAGCGCGCAAGTTGTTTGACGGGATGGTTTTTGGGTGAGAAC
>JABDPP010000352.1 GCA_013042765.1 Litoreibacter sp. | reverse complement strand
GCGTCAAGGTGGCAGCCGGGGCGCATGGCTAGCATGAGGGTAATGTGGGCTGTGTGGAGACAAGTGATGGCGTATGGGTTTGTGCGAATGGCAGGGGCCTTGTTGCTTAGTCTTGGTGTAAGCACACCGGCTCTGGCCGAGAGCGAAGTTATCTGGGCGCAACTGGGCGCGGAGCTCTACGAGCGGCGCTGCTCGGTCTGTCACGGCACCGAGGCTATTGGCGACGGCATGGTGGGCACCCTTTTCAGGATAAAGCCGCCGAATCTGACGACCTTGACGCGTGACAATGGCGGCGTTTTTCCATTTTTAGAGGTTTTTCAAGCCGTTGACGGGCACCGCAAAATCGCGGCGCATGGCGAGAGCGAAATGCCAATCTGGGGCGACTTGCTGATGGATGAGGCATTTCTGCGGGAGGACTTCAACGCCGATGACGCCCGTTATGCCACCTTGGGTCGGTTGCTATCACTGGTCTACTTCCTGCAATCCATCCAGCAATAGTGGCGCGAAAGAGACGACCGCGCCGCTCTAGTTGCGCCATTTGATCTGTCTCAAGGTGGGAGCGTTGCGCGGCTTCTATAAGGATCCGAAGAACATGGAGAGCCCCTATGCCACAAACCGCATCCACGACTGCCAAAACGAAATCAGGAAAGGGCCCCGAGGCAGGGGCTGACAACGTCGCAGCCGTCCAATCGGCGCCACCCAGCGCGAAACGTGCCGCCAGCACACCGGAGCTCGAGCCCATGCCCGAGATCACGGAAAACGTGTTCGAAAACGGCGACTATCCCTACACGGAAAAAATGCCGCGTCGCGAATACGAGGCAACAAAGGCGAAGCTTCAGGCTGAGTTGCTGAAAGTCCAGCTATGGGCGCAGGAAACCGGGCAGAAATTCGTTCTGCTCTTCGAGGGGCGGGACGCGGCCGGCAAGGGCGGTACCATCAAGCGGTTTACCGAGCATCTCAACCCGCGCTCAGCCCGGGTCGTGGCGCTGAACAAGCCGACATGGGAAGAGAAGGGCCAATGGTTCTTCCAGCGCTACATTCGGGAACTGCCCACGGTGGGCGAAATGGTCTTCTATGACCGCTCCTGGTACAATCGCGCCGGAGTGGAGCGGGTAATGGGTTTTTGCTCGCCGACCGAATACCTCGAGTTCATGCGCCAGACGCCGGAGTTGGAGCGAATGCTCGTGCGTTCGGGGATCCGGCTCTACAAATATTGGTTCTCGGTGACGCAGAACGAACAAAGAAACCGTTTTCAGAGCCGCGAGACAGACCCGCTCAAGCGCTGGAAGCTAAGCCCGATCGACAAGGCGTCTCTGAGCAAGTGGGACGACTACACGGAAGCGAAGGAGGCGATGTTCTTCTACACCGACACTGCCGATGCGCCCTGGACGATCATCAAGTCAAATGACAAAAAACGGGCGCGGCTCGGTTGCATGCTGCACTTCCTCGATAGCCTAGACTATCCGGGCAAGGATCTCGACATCGTTCAGGCTCCCGATCCGCTGATCGTAGGACGCGCAGGGCAGGTCATTCACAGGGACAGCCATATTCTGGGTAAGGCGCTGCATCCCGAGAGCCGCAAGAAGAGCGACTGAGCCCGAAAGAGCGATGGAGACCCGCCGCCCGGCACACAGTGCGAGAGGCGGGGCCGCTGCTCGGGCGAGTCGCTTCCACTGCAGATTGCATGCCGTGGCATACAATTTTTGGCGCCTGCGTTAAGCCAATGCTGCGCGATGTGCGCAGATCATGTCATTTCCTCCAAATTACGCAGTTTTGTGGGGCCGGGTTCTGTTGACCCTCATGCGGGGCAGGCGTAAAGATTCACACAGCCAACAGAACGCGCGCAATCGTCGTGCGACCCAAGGAGAGAAACGTGGAAGAACTTCTACGGGAATACCTGCCCATCCTGATTTTTCTGGGGCTTGCCATTGCCCTTGGCCTTGTCCTTATCCTAGCAGCCGTCGTGGTGGCTGTTCGAAACCCCGATCCGGAAAAAGTCAGCGCCTATGAATGCGGTTTCAACGCCTTCGACGATGCGCGTATGAAATTCGATGTGCGGTTCTATCTGGTCTCAATCCTTTTCATCATTTTCGACCTCGAAGTCGCCTTCCTTTTCCCTTGGGCGGTGGCCTTCAAGGACGTGGGTCTGCTGGGCTTCTGGTCGATGATGGTGTTTCTGGCCGTGCTGACCATCGGCTTCGCCTATGAATGGAAGAAAGGAGCCTTGGAATGGGAGTAGCGACGGGTCTCAACACCGCGGGGTTCGACCGTGAGGTGGCCACGCAGGATCTCAACCGTGAGCTTCAGGACAAGGGGTTCCTGCTGACTTCGACCGAGGACATCATCAACTGGGCGCGTACCGGATCGCTGCACTGGATGACATTCGGGCTGGCCTGCTGCGCGGTGGAGATGATGCACACCTCGATGCCGCGCTATGACCTTGAGCGTTTCGGGACGGCGCCGCGCGCCTCACCCCGCCAGTCGGACCTGATGATCGTGGCTGGTACGCTGACCAACAAGATGGCCCCGGCACTGCGCAAGGTCTACGACCAGATGCCCGAGCCGCGCTACGTGATCTCCATGGGCTCCTGCGCTAATGGCGGCGGTTACTACCATTACAGTTATTCGGTGGTGCGCGGGTGCGACCGTATCGTGCCGGTGGACCTTTACGTGCCCGGCTGCCCGCCCACGGCAGAGGCCCTTCTCTACGGAATCCTGCAGCTGCAACGCAAGATCCGTCGCACCGGCACCATTATTCGTTAGGACGATGAAACGATGAGTGAAGCGCTCGAAGAACTCGGAACGCACATAGAGTTGAAACGTCCCGATTGTGTGTTGTCCACGCAGGTCGCCAATGGCGAGCTGACTGTCAATATCGCCCCGGCCTCGCTGTCGGCCTTCACCGAATTCCTGAAGACCGATCGCAATTGCCGCTTCACGACGCTCGTCGACATCACGGCAGTTGACTATCCGGCACGCGATGCGCGCTTCGATGTCGTCTACCATTATCTGTCGATGTATCAGAACCAGCGGATCCGTGTGAAAATGGCAATCCGTGAGGATGATACCGTTCCTTCGATCACTGAGATTTTCCCCGCCGCCAACTGGTTCGAGCGGGAAGTGTTCGACATGTTCGGGATCCTGTTCTCGGGTCATCCCGACCTGCGTCGCCTGCTGACCGACTACGGCTTCCGCGGCTATCCGCTGCGCAAGGACTTCCCGACCACGGGCTATGTCGAGGTTCGCTTCGACGAGGCGGAGAAGCGGGTGGTCTACGAGCCGGTCTCTCTGGTCCAGGAATATCGCCAGTTCGATTTCATGAGCCCGTGGGAAGGTGCTGAATACATCCTTCCGGGTGATGAGAAAAAAGAGGGGGGTGCCGCTTGACCGGGCACAGCGATGCATATCAGGAGATTCTGGAGCAGGCTGTAGCGTACGGTGAGGCTGTGTGCTTTGCGCGCGCGGACGTGTTCGAGGAGATGTGCCACGAGCGCTTCCAGATGACGCTGGTCGAGGCCGATGGCAGCACGTTCTGGGACAAGGCATCCTATCTTGAGCGGGTGCGCGGACGGGGCCCCGCCGAGGCGGCCTCTTACGGGATACTCTGTATCGACGTGGCGGGCGGCGTGATCGCGCGCGTGCACCTGTGGGTGGACGTGCAATCGTTGCGCTACGAGGATCATCTTGGTTTCGTGAAAGAAGGGGGCGACTGGAAGCTCCTGACGAAGGTCTTCCGAACCGCAGCCCACTTGGACGAGAAGGAGGCCGCGAAATGATGGACGGCGACATCCGCACGAACACATATGACGACGGCTCTCGGGACGCTCAGTCCGGTGAGCAGAAAATCCGCAATTTCAACATTAACTTCGGCCCGCAACACCCTGCGGCACATGGCGTTCTGCGGCTTGTCTTGGAGTTGGACGGGGAGATCGTCGAGCGTTGCGACCCTCATATCGGCCTGTTGCACCGCGGCACCGAGAAGCTGATGGAGAGCCGGACCTACCTGCAGAACTTGCCTTATCTCGACCGTTTGGATTACGTCTCGCCTATGAACCAGGAACACGCTTGGTGCTTGGCGATCGAGAAGCTGACAGGCACCGAGGTGCCGCGCCGTGCCTCGCTGATCCGGGTGCTCTATTCGGAGATCGGGCGTATCCTCAGCCACCTGCTCAACGTCACGACGCAGGCCATGGATGTCGGCGCTCTGACGCCGCCGCTCTGGGGTTTTGAAGAGCGTGAGAAGCTGATGGTTTTCTACGAACGGGCTTGCGGCGCTCGCCTGCACGCTGCTTATTTCCGTCCCGGCGGAGTGCATCAGGATCTTCCGGATGATCTGCTCAACGATATCGAGGCGTGGTGCGAAAGCTTCCCTGCGGTAATGGACGATATCGACGGGCTTCTGACGGATAACCGGATCTTCAAGCAGCGTAATGCGGATATCGGCATCGTGACAGAACAGGATATCCAGGATTGGGGCTTTTCCGGCGTGATGGTGCGCGGTTCGGGGCTCGCCTGGGACCTGCGCCGGTCGCAGCCCTATGAATGCTACGATGAGTTCGACTTCCAGATCCCCGTCGGCAAGAACGGCGATTGCTACGACCGCTACCTCGTCCGCATGGAAGAGATGCGCCAGTCCGTCTCGATCATGAAGCAGGCGATTGCCAAGCTGCGCGAAACCCCCGGCGATGTCATGGCGCGTGGCAAGATGACCCCGCCGACACGTGGCGAGATGAAGACCTCGATGGAGGCGCTAATCCACCACTTCAAGCTTTACACCGAAGGCTTCCACGTCCCAGCGGGCGAGGTATACGCCGCGGTCGAGGCGCCCAAGGGCGAGTTCGGGGTCTATCTGGTGGCCGATGGCACCAACAAGCCCTACCGCGCCAAGCTGCGTGCACCGGGTTTCCTGCACCTGCAGGCGATGGATTACGTCTGCAAGGGGCACCAGCTGGCCGATGTCTCGGCCATCATCGGCACAATGGATGTCGTGTTCGGGGAGATCGACCGGTGACCACCAACTCTGAATATCTTGAGGGGTTACTGTCGTCCGGCTGGAATGTCGTCGGCTATTCGGTCGATAGCGAGAACCAGAAGGATCACCATTTCATCCTTGTCCAGAAGGGTTCTGCCCTGCGCTCGTATCGGTTCACCGACGAGCTCGCGACAGATTTTACACACGGTATGGGCCGCAACGCCCGGGAAGTTGTCCTGACACAGGGCACGCTTGAGAAAGACACTTAGATGCTCCGCCGACTACACCCTGACCAACCCGAGGGCTTTGCCTTCACACCCGCCAACCAGGCTTGGGCGGAAGCGCAGATCACCAAGTTTCCGGAAGGTCGTCAGGCCAGCGCGATCATCCCACTTTTGTGGCGCGCGCAGGAGCAGGAGGGTTGGCTGACCCGTCCTGCCATTGAAGCTGTGGCTGATATGCTGAGTCTGGCCCATATCCGGGCACTTGAAGTGGCTTCATTCTACTTCATGTTTCAGCTGCAACCAGTTGGAACTGTTGCCCATATTCAGGTTTGCGGGACCCTGTCCTGCATGATCTGTGGCGCCGAAGACCTGATCGGGGTCTGCCGTGAAAGGATAGCCGACAAGCCCCATGCGCTGTCTGCCGATGGCAAGTTCAGCTGGGAAGAGGTCGAGTGCCTCGGCTCGTGCTCCAACGCGCCCATGGCCCAGATCGGCAAGGACTATTACGAGGACCTGACCGCGAAACGTCTGGGCGAGATTATCGACGAGCTGGCCGCGGGCAACGTTCCGGTGCCGGGACCGCAGAACGGGCGCTATTCGTCCGAGCCGCTCAAGGGGCTGACCAGCCTGACCGAGTATGACAGCGGCAAGACACAGTATAACGCCAGTGCGCAACTCGCGGTGGATATCGGCGACACGGTGAAGCGGATCGATGGCACCGAGGTGCCGCTGCTCGCGCCGTGGGGCAATCAGGTCACTGGTGCTCCGGCGAGCGCCGCCATCCCGTCACAACAAGCAGAACCCGCCAAGAAATCTACGGCCAAGGCGGCAAAACTGGCTGCAGCCAAACCTAAGAAAGAGGCCGAACCTGCCCTTCTTGAAGGGCCGCGCAGCGAGGGGGCGGATGATCTCAAGACAATCTCGGGCGTGGGCCCCGCGCTGGAAAAGACGCTCAACGAGATGGGCATATGGCATTTCGATCAGGTCGCAGCCTGGACGAAGAAGGATATCGAATGGGTGGATGCCCGACTGAAATTCAAGGGTCGTATCGAACGCGACGATTGGATCAAGCAGGCGAAAGAACTTGCGAAAGGTGAAAAGCCTTAAATTTCAACCGCCCGGAAAGGGTGGAAATAGGTTTTGTAAGGACTGGGAGAGACAAAAATGAATGAGAATTCCGGAGGATTGATTTGCGCAGCGGGATGCTGGTTGGTCGCGTTGCTCGGGGGTGCACTTGTTGCCGCGTTGCTGCTGTTTCTGGCGGGTTTCAACGTAATTGGAGCAATCTTTTTTGGAGGCGTTGCCTTCGTGGTTTGTGGCGCGTTTCTGAGCTGGACCCTGTGTTCCGCTTTGCCTGCGCCAAACTCGGTTTCAATCGATCCAGAAACCTCTTCGCAGCCCGCACCAAAGGCTGCAGCGGTAGCGGCAGCGGCGCCCACGGCTGTTGCGGCGGCACCTGTGGCTAAGCCGGCTGCCGCACCGGAAAAGAAAGCTGAAAAGAAGCCTGCCAAGAAGGCAGCCAAAGCAGCGACCAAACCGGCTCCTGCGGCATCGGCGGGACAGGAATCCGAGCCGGAAACCCTGAGTGCGCCCCGTACGGGCACCGCTGACGATCTCAAGAAAATCAAGGGCGTAGGGCCGGGTCTTGAGAAAACGCTCAACGAGCTTGGATTTTGGCATTTTGACCAGATTGCCGCTTGGGGTGAAAAGGAAGTCGCATGGGTCGACAGCCGCCTGAAGTTCAAGGGCCGGATCGAGCGTGATGACTGGATCTCGCAGGCCAGGGCGCTTGCCGAAGGCGCGGGGACCTGAGAGATGAAAAATGACTGAGTCCCCTGACGACCTGCGGCTGGTGAAACAGTCGCGTCAGGCGGCGATTGTGATCTTTGTCACAATGTTCGTTTGGGTGGGGGCTCAGTGGGTCGGCGGACAGATGGGGTGGCCGGTGCGCTTTGCCTTTCTATTCGATCTGGCCGCGGGAGCAGCGTTCATCTGGGCGCTGGTCGTATTATTTCGGGTTTGGCGGCAACGTCAGAACAATGGAGAGCGCTAAGCGATGCTTGCAGACAAAGACCGGATCTTTACCAACCTTTACGGGATGCATGACCGTAGCCTGAAAGGTGCGAAGGCGCGGGGCCACTGGGATGGAACGGCCAAGCTAATCCAGCAGGGTCGCGACAAGATCGTCGAGACCATGAAAGAATCCGGTCTGCGCGGTCGCGGCGGCGCGGGTTTCCCAACCGGTCTTAAGTGGTCCTTCATGCCGAAGGAAAGCGATGGCCGGCCCGCCTATCTGGTGGTCAATGCCGACGAATCTGAGCCCGGGACCTGCAAGGACCGCGAGATCATGCGCCATGATCCGCATACCCTGATAGAAGGATGCCTAATCGCCTCTTTCGCGATGGGGGCTCATGCCTGCTACATCTATATCCGCGGCGAATACATCCGCGAAAAGGAAGCGCTGCAGAACGCCATCGACGAGTGCTACGAAGCCGGTCTCCTGGGGCCGAACGCGGCCAAGTCGGGCTGGGACTTCGATCTTTACCTGCATCACGGCGCCGGCGCCTATATTTGCGGTGAGGAAACCGCGCTGCTCGAAAGCCTCGAGGGGAAGAAGGGCATGCCGCGGATGAAGCCGCCCTTCCCGGCGGGGGCGGGGCTCTACGGTTGCCCGACCACGGTCAACAACGTGGAATCCATTGCCGTGGTCCCCACGATCCTGCGTCGTGGCGCGGACTGGTTTGCCGGGTTCGGCCGCCCGAACAACGCGGGCACAAAACTCTTCGCGATCTCGGGCCATGTGAACCAGCCTTGCGTCGTCGAAGAGGCTATGAGCATCAGTTTCGAAGAGTTGATCGAGAAGCATTGCGGTGGCATCCGCGGCGGCTGGGACAATCTCAAGGCGGTGATCCCCGGCGGGTCCTCGGTGCCTTGTATACGCGGCGAGAATATGCGCGAAGCGATCATGGATTTCGATTACCTGCGCGAACAAGGGTCCGGACTTGGGACTGCGGCGGTGATAGTGATGGATCAGTCCACCGACATCATCAAGGCGATCTGGCGGCTGTCGAGATTCTACAAGCATGAAAGCTGTGGCCAGTGCACGCCATGCCGCGAAGGCACCGGCTGGATGATGCGGGTGATGGAACGCCTTATTACAGGCGAGGCCGAGGTGGAAGAGATCGATATGCTCTTTGATGTGACCAAGCAGGTCGAGGGCCACACGATCTGTGCCCTCGGCGATGCGGCCGCCTGGCCAATTCAGGGTCTGATCCGGCATTTCCGCGACGAGATCGAAGACCGGATCAAACACAAACGCGTCCCGGTGGCGGCGGAGTAGCCCGGTGCGCGCGTTCATCTCTCTTCTACTGGTGCTCGGCGTCGCCGGCTGCGGTCTTTTTGGGCAAAAAGAGGGGAGTCGTGCCGGCACGGAGGGCCAACTGCCTTACAAGGCGAAGCTGTCGGCCGGTGAGGACAAGCGCGACGTGCAGATCTCGGTATCGGCGGGGCCGGCGAGCGTGGACGCGGTGCGTGAAAGCGTGCGGTTCGAGGCGACGAAATATTGCCTTTTCAAGTACGGATCTTCGGATGCGGATTGGGCCATAGATCCGGCGACCAACGACTGGGCGTTCAGCCGCTCGGGAGATACGTTGACGTTCTCGGCCCGGTGCGCGGCGAGGTAGGGGATGGTGTGCGTGGGGACATATCCTGCTGAACGGCATTGGCGAGGGCTGCCAGTGCGTGCAGCCCTTCTGGCCGCAGGCGTTATGGCCTCTGTAAGCGCCGGGGCGGCTTCGGGTGCCTCAGCGCGTGTGCCCCTGCAGGAAGATCCCACCATCGAAAATGGACTAGTCATCGTCGCGATCGGCGACGCGATCCGCGACAACTGCGCTGCCATTTCGCCCAAGTTTTTCCGGGCCTACGGGTTCGCCCGCAGGCTCTACAACCGCGCCAGAAAACTGGGTTACGCCCATGATGAGATCGAGGCCTATCTCGACAGTGATGCCGACAAGGCCCGCGTCCGGGGCAAGGCCAGCGCCTATCTAGAGAAACGTGGGGTCGTTGCCGACGATCCCAAAACCTATTGCACTGCCGGACTT
>JABDPP010000351.1 GCA_013042765.1 Litoreibacter sp. | reverse complement strand
AAGATTGGCCATATCAGGTCGCCGGTTGTCAGCGTATTTTCCTGCGCCAGAGCCCTCAGCGAGGCGGTTGCGCGCAGGCGGCGCAGGCGGGTCATGGGGGTTTGGCCAATTACTGGGGTCATGTGCGTCCTTGCGTGCGAATACTTCTGGAACTTGGTGCCATGTCTTTTGCGGGTTCTCAAGTCTGGCCTTCCGGCGGGCGCGCGGCTAAGGTTTCCGAAAAACGCCTGTGAGGTTTGAGTTGGACTGGTATTTCACTGTCTTCGAGTTGATTGATTTTCGATCATTCTCGAACTTGTGGTTTTGGATCATGCTGGCGGTGTTCTGGTCGACGGCGAGCCATTTCGTGATGGGGATTCCCTATGACATGGTGACCCGTATCAATCGGGGCGGAGCGCGGGCGGAAGAGGCCGAGCGGGATCTGGAAGATCTCGCTAGAATTAACTCTAACCGGTTGATATATATCGGAGAAACTGCTGGATTCTGGTTGGTGGGTTTCGGGTTCTTTGTGCTCAGTGCGCTGTTTTCTATGGGCTTCTTTTATAATTTGGAGATCTGTCAGGCGCTGTTTTTGCTCCTCACCCCGATGTCGATCGTCGTCCTGTTGTCATTGCGCTGGGCGCGGATGATCCAGGGCAAGACCGGGCCCGAGTTGCGCAAAATGCTGCGCCGTCATCGCATCTCCATTCAGGTCATCGGCATGGTGTCGATTTTCGTGACCTCGATCTGGGGCATGCATATTAATATGACCGCTGGCGTTCTGTAAGCTTGACACCACAGGCGCATGGCGTAGGTCACCGCCATGGCAAAACCTCGTGAAATACGGCCCGACACCCTGATTGTCGGCGGTGCGCCGGAAGGCTTTGACGCGCGGCTTTTGATGCGCGAGCTGGAGGCGGGCGCGTCTCAGGTCATTCACGTGGCCCGCGACGACAAGCGCATGGCCGCCCTGCGCGACGCGTTGGTTTTTTTTGCGCCCGATGTCACGGTGCTCTCTTTTCCGGCCTGGGATTGTCTGCCCTATGACCGCGTCTCGCCCAATCCGGATGTGGCCGCGGCCCGGATGGCGGTTCTGGCGGGGCTGACACAAGGCATTCCGGGTCCGTTTATTCTGCTGACCACGCTTTCGGCGGTCAGCCAGCTTCTGCCGGAGCGCGAGGTGCTGCGGCAGGCAAGTTTCACCGCCCGCGTTGGCCAGCAGATCGACGAGGCGGCGCTGCGCGAGTTCCTGGTGCGCATGGGCTTCAGCCAGAGCCCCACGGTGATGGAGCCGGGCGATTACGCGATCCGGGGCGGCATCATCGACATTTATCCGCCGGGGGAGACCGGGCCGGTGCGGCTGGACCTGTTCGGCGATGTGCTCGACGGTGCACGGCGTTTCGACGCGGCCACCCAGCGCACGACCGAGAAGCTGGAGACCGTGGAGCTGGCACCTGTCAGCGAGATCATTCTCGATGAGGCGGCGATCACGCGGTTTCGGCAGAATTACCGGATCGAGTTTGGCGCGGCCGGTACCGATGACCCGCTATACGAGGCGGTCAGCGCGGGGCGCAAGCATCAGGGCATGGAGCATTGGCTGCCCTATTTCCACGCGCGGATGGAGACGTTGTTCGACTATCTGCCCGAGGCGGTTGTGGCGCTCGATGACCAGATCACGCCGGCCCTGATTTCCCGCTGGGAAAGCATTGAGGACCAGTATGATAACCGGCGCGAGGCGCTGGGGGCGAAGAACCGCCTCGACACGGTCTACAAGCCGGTGCCGCCCGCGCAGCTGTATCTCGACGAGCCAAGCTTTCGGGCGGCCATGGGCGCGCGCCGGGTGGTGCAGTTCACGCCGCTGGCGCAGGCCTCTGGGCCCGGCGTCATCGATGCAGGTGGGCGCGATGGGCGCAATTTCGCACCGGAACGGCAGTCGGAGGCGCTGGATCTCTTTGGCGCGCTGGCGGCCCATGTTCGCGAGCGCCGCGCAACGTCCAATGTCGTGATCGCGAGTTTCTCTGAGGGTGCGCGCGAGCGACTTAAGGGGCTGCTGGAAGACAACGAGATCCATGACGCGAAACTGATTCATGATCTGCGTGATATCCAGGGCGAGAGCGGCAATGTCTGCCTTGTGGTCTGGGCGTTGGAGCAGGGTTTCACGGCCCCCGGGCTGACGGTGATTTCTGAGCAGGACGTGCTGGGCGACCGGCTGATCCGGGGTGCACGCAAACCGCGACGGGCGGAAAACTTCCTAACCGAAACGCAATCGCTCAGCCCCGGAGATCTGGTGGTTCATGTCGATCACGGGATCGGGCGGTTTACCGGGCTTGAGACGGTCACGGCGGCCGGTGCGCCGCATGAGTGCATCCTGCTGGAATATGCCGGTGGCGACCGCTTGTTCCTGCCGGTGGAGAATGTGGAACTCCTGAGCCGTTACGGCCATGAGGAGGGGTTGCTCGACAAGCTCGGCGGTGGCGCGTGGCAGGCCAAGAAGGCCCGGCTCAAACAGCGCATCCGGGATATGGCGGACCGGCTGATCCGAGTGGCCGCCGAGCGCGAGCTGCGTAAGGCGCCGATGCTCGAGGCGCCCGATGACATGTGGGAGGCGTTCTGCGCACGTTTTCCTTATGACGAGACCGAGGACCAGCTGACCGCGATCGAGGCGGTGCTTGACGATCTCGCGATGGGTCGCCCAATGGACCGGCTGATCTGCGGTGACGTGGGCTTCGGCAAGACCGAAGTGGCGATGCGCGCGGCGTTCGTGGCGGCGGCGAGCGGGTTGCAGGTCGCGGTTGTGGCGCCCACCACGCTGCTGTCGCGCCAGCACACCAACAGTTTCAGGGAGCGTTTCCGCGGCTTTCCGATCAACGTGCGGCAATTGTCGCGCTTTGTTGGCACCAAGGAAGCCAATGCCACCCGCGACGGGCTGGCTGACGGCTCCGTCGATATCGTGATTGGCACCCATGCGCTGCTGGCCAAGCAGGTGCGGTTCAAGAGCCTTGGCCTGCTGATCATCGACGAAGAGCAGCATTTTGGCGTTCAGCACAAGGAACGGCTCAAGCAGATGCGCTCTGACATCCACGTGCTGACGCTCTCGGCCACGCCGATCCCGCGCACGCTGCAACTGTCGCTGTCGGGCGTGCGGGAGCTGTCGATCATCGGCACGCCGCCTGTCGACCGGCTGGCGATCCGCACCTATGTCAGCGAGTTCGACGCGGTGACGATCCGCGAGGCGCTTTTACGCGAGCATTACCGGGGCGGGCAGAGCTTTTACGTGGTACCGCGGGTCAGTGACCTGCCGGAGATCGAGGACTT